>CAYGYB010000069.1:0-6985 GCA_964354015.1 uncultured Candidatus Bathyarchaeia archaeon | reverse complement strand
ATTCCATGTCAATCCACGTGTCCGTGTAAACGAAATCCGCGTCCTTAACCGCTTTTTTAGCGTCTAACGTGGTTTCCCACAGTCCAGTTTTCTTCGCCTCTTTCATCAGTGCATCATCGCGTGCTGGCTCGTTGAAAATCGGCGTCACCGTGGTTAGCTTCACGCCTGTTTTGGTGCAGCCTTCAATCAGCGAGTTGCACACGTTATTGTGAACACCGATGTAAACCAGCTTTGCCCCTTTCAGCTTGCCATGCTTCTCTTTGACAGTAATTAAATCAGCTATGGCTTGGCTTGGGTGATACTTCTCGTCGCAACCGTTAATCACTGGCACACGCGACGCTTGAGCCATTCGTTGCAGATCCGTGTTCCGCAGCAGCCGCGCCATAATGCAGTCCACGTTACGCGACAAGTACTCTGTCTCATCCTTCACGTCTGCCAAGGTGAAATTCGTTGTTCTCCAGTCAATGTACAACGCGTGACCGCCAAGCTGCGTCATAGCTACTTCAAACGCTACACGAGTTCGCGTACTCGTCTTCTGGAAAATCAGCGCTAACGATTTGTCTTCTAACGCTTTACGGTACTTCCCAGCGTTATGCTTAACCTCAATGCCCAAGTCAACCAGTGCGTTAAGCTGCTGACCAGTTAATTCTTTGAAATTGATTAAGTGCATTTTCTAAGCGCCTCACACGAAAAAAGGTGAACACTGCCAATAAGCTTTATGGAAACCTTTTTCCCCTCAACGCTGCATTTCCATTCTGGAAGACACAACCGATGATTTTACTCGTTGCTTCAAGCAAAGACGTAGCAGGCTTAAACATAGCACGGCAAATCCTAAACCACTACCCCTTCAGCAAAACCAGCCGCATATTCCAAGAAAACCCAGTTTACCACGCCGAAATCAACGGAAAACAAGTACGCCTTGTCACTTTACAAGAAGAAACCATAAACGCGCAAACCCTGCCAAACCACTTCGAAGACTTAAGCCTCATAGTTTTCATTTCACGGCACAGCAGCGCAAGCGGCACACCCACGTTGTCCGTGCATACGCCTGGCAACTTCGCAGCGGCAGAACTAGGCGGCTTGCCAAGCAAAGTCTCAGTTTCACCAGCCACAGCCATGCAAACCGCGTTAAAAGCGCTAAAGCGTTACCAAGAAGAAATGAACCTTGATTATGCAGTGTCCTATGAATGCACGCACCATGGTCCATCATTAAACGTGCCCACCATGTTTGTGGAGTTAGGCAGCTCCGTAAAGCAATGGAGCGATACTAAAGCGGCAGAAGCCGTCGCACACGCCGCAGTGCAAGTCATCGCCAACTTTAGTGTTCCTAATCGCACGGCAGTGCTTGGCATAGGTGGAACGCACTACAATCAGCGTTTCACGCAGATGGCTCTTGACGGCGAAGCGGTTTTCAGCCACATGATTCCCAAGTACGTCGTACAGCACGTAACCGCTGAGCTTCTCTCTCATTGCGTGGAGCGCACCTTGGAAAAAGTTGACCGTGCCATTCTCGATTGGAAAGGAATAAAGGGCAATGATAAGCCGAAGCTGCTGGCGGCGCTGCAGGAGATTAGGCTTCCGTACGCGCGAGTTTAGCATTTATCCCTTCAAGGTTAATCTTTTTAAGCCTTAAACTCACAGTAACCTTTATTATACCTAAATGAAATGTTGAGTGTGCGATAAACATGGGCATACGATCATTCCTATCCCAATGCTTAAGAACCCTGAAGTTGGCGACAAAGCCGGGAAGAACTGAGCTTTGGCTATCAATAAAAATCAGTTTCCTAGGCATAGGCGCAGTTGGGTTAGTCGGGTTTGTGATTAGGCTGTTGTCTTTTGCAATGGGTGGACCAACAGCCGCAACTTAGAAGGAAACGACTTATGGAGAAAAAAGAAGAGGAGTACGCGCCTAAAATTTTCGTTGTCAAAACCACAACTGGGCAAGAGCGCAACGTGGCAAGGCTTATCGCTGCAAAGGTTGAGATGGAAAAAATCCCAATAAAAGCTTTGCTTGTTCCTGACACGTTGAAAGGGTACGTGTTTGTGGAGGCTGATGGTCCGCATTTTGTGGAGGAAGCCATAGCTGGTGTAAGGCACGTGCGTTCAAGGATACCGGGTTTGGTGAGTTTTTCGGAAGTTGAGCGGTACATCGTCCGTAAACCCGTTCTTGAAGATTTGGGTGAAGATGATGTTGTGGAAATTACTGGCGGACCATTCAAGGGTATGCGCGCAAAAATCACGCGTATCGACAAATCTAAAGGCGAAGTTACATTGGAGTTGCTGGAGGCAACGTTTACTTTGCCGATTACGGTTCATTCTGACTATGTGAAGTTAGTGGAAAGAGCAAAAACTAGTGGTGGAACTTAAAGATGGCTGATAAGAAAGTTGTGGAATTTTTGATAAATGGTGGTCAAGCGAATGCGGGTCCACCGTTGGGTCCTGCTTTGGGACCTTTAGGCGTCAATACTATGGCTGTTGTGAATAAGATTAATGAGCTTACGCGAGATTATGCTGGGATGAAGGTTCCATTGAAGGTAACTGTTGATGTTGAAAACAAGACTTTTGAGGTTGCTATTGGCACTCCGACGTCTTCAGCGCTTATCGTAAGTGAGTTAAAGATAGAGAAAGGTTCTGGCACGCCTAACACTGCGAAGGTGGGTAATCTCAGTATGGAGCAGGTTGTGCGAATAGCGAAGATTAAGCGTCCTGAGCTTTTGGCGCCAACTTTGAAGAGTGCTGCCAAGGAGATGCTGGGCACGTGCGTTAGCATTGGTGTTACGGTGGAAGGCAAAGATCCGCGAGAAGTGCAGAAAGAGATTGACGACGGCAAATACGAAGAACTATTCAGTAAAGGCGAATAATAAGCCAGTCAAGAACTTAGCTGGAAGTTTCATTTCTTTTTTCGTGTTTTGCGATTCTGATTAATTCTTTAGGTTCAGCTATTGTGTTTGTGCATTTCCTGCAGGTTTCAACTTTAAGCGGTTCATACGTTGGGATGTAGGCTTTTACTTTTGGTTCTGAGGTTTCTCTTTCAATAAATAGCTTGTTCACTTCTATTCTGTTCCATTGACCGCATTTAGGGCATTTCATTTTGAGCTTCATGTTTAGTGTTTGGTGTAAACGTCTATGATTTTGTTTATGGTTTCGGGTTTGTAGCCGTTGTCCTTTAACTCTTTCCGTAATTTCCTAGTAGCATTTCGCATCTAAAACTGTTACCTTTTCAATTTTCAGCATCCAGTCGCATTGGAGGCTTTTGGCAATTTCATTTTCAATTTGGCTATGCGCTGCTTCTTTTGCCTCTGGAACCAAATCAACTACAATTATAGCTATTTTGTCCATTTAAGCACCAATAGACATAAAGAGGCATGAAATATTTTAAGATTGTGTAACCAAATAAGTTACGCATATTGCTTAACGGAAAGCGTCATGTGCGGGATATTTGTGAAACCAAATAAGGTAACTAAAATGCAAAAGGCTATAGGAAAATTCGTTAATCACCCTACACGAACAGGAAAGCAACTTTACGACAAGTTTTACATCTACGTTCCAACACAAGTCGCAAAAGATGGAACATTCCCCTTCAAAGAAGGCGACAGAATCGAAGTTGAAATTAAAGGAAAAACTGTGATAATAACAAAAGCCAAAGATTAATCGCCATCAACCAGCGCACTAAGGGCTTTAAGGGCAAGACGAAGAAGAGTTTCAGGGCGGGCGGCGAAGCAGGCAATAGATAGGTCCAAATTCCAGCGAACCCACCAAAGTAACCACATGCACTTTGTCAACTTAGTCTTTGCTCATGGCACCAAGTAATGTTTTTAGCGTATCGTAGATATATCCGTGAAGTAACTCAAGCACTTTTGGTAAATTTGAAGAGTCTATGCCCATAAGCGTAAGCCAAGCAGCGTCAAGTTTCCTACGTCCTTCAAAGGAAATCTTGAACTGTTCTAGAAGAGGTGGAAACTCGACAGTATGTAGTTCATCAAACAACTCGATTAGTTGCTTTCGTTCGGTTCTTTTTATTGCCATAAGATCTGGGATCAAAGTTCGTGCGAATCTGTGTTTATCAAACCGCCACCAAGTTCCTCTTGTTTGAGTTCGTTGTTCTAGAAGTTGCATTAAGAAAAGTGACGAATTAAACCATAGACATAGCAGTTTTGCCTGGTCATCGGACAGGTTTCGGAAACCCCAGCCACCATGACCAGTAAAACTAGGTTTGTTTGTGTAAACTCCAATGTGATGGGTACCTGAGGCTGCTAAGTCAATTCTCCTCGCGAGACATAGCTGTGTTGAACCCTGTTGGACTCTACTTACCCATCTATCTCTTATGCGAGTTAGGTAAATCTGCGATTTTTCCTCTCCATATATAGCCTTCATTATTAGATTAAGCCCTGGATAGGGTTTTGAAATCAAGAAGTCAGTTGCATTTGACACATCGAAGGACGGATATAGTGACAAACGCCTCACAGTTGGTACAAGGGCTAGTTTAGGTATCTCATATTGTGTTTCTGTAACGCGATCACGAACTGTTAGTTTTGACCGACCGTCTGTCGAGACAATCAGTCGGTCAACTTTTTTTAGGGCTCGTTTTTCTTCGCGAGATATGTTCAAAGCAGAAGTGCCAAAATATACTCCTCCCCTACCTTCTGGACCAGCAGCTTCACGGTTCCCCAATGTTGACATAAACGCTTGAATTTTGCTCTTTTGTTCGAAAGCCAGATACGAAACCATGATTCGTGATTTAAACAATACACCGATTTCATCCAAGAGTTTTTGATATTTTTTGTTCAAACGAGGAAGTAACCTAGTCAAGCCGCCACGTTCAATTAAAAGCTCTTTTTGGCTGATCCAAGAGATGGTTGCGAAATCATCTTCAAAATCCTTTTTTTCTTGCAATCGTGTAACCAAACCCTCGATTTCGTTGTGTGTCCACTCATTGGGTGATGTTTTCGTACCCACGAGGGCAAAAGAATGCTCACCAGCAGTATCTCCCTTTTGTGCAACAAACAACACTTCGCTAAGAGCTGTATTTTCAGAAAACGCTGAGCGCCCTAAGCCGACTACGACTGCCTGAATAGCATATTTGTTTACAAGCATCTTGATTATTGGCATGAAGGCTTCACCTGTAAAAGTTGTCTGAGGAAGCACCGCCGCAAGGCGTCCTCCATCTTTAAGAAAGCTATCTCCCAGAATCAGGAAATGCCCTTGAAAACTGATTTTTCCCTGTATTAGCGATTCATACTGCGAGAAGCGATGCTTAAGCGTTTTTTTGTATTCTGCCCCCAGGCGATCTGAGCTTGTGAATGGCGGGTTCATGATTACAACATCGACTGGCTTAAGAGGTATGCCCTCGCCTCCAATTCCCTCTGATGTTAGCGATCCTTTCTCTATATATTGAACCGAATCTTTGGGGTGTTTTCCATTCTTAAACATATCAAGTGTCGGTTGCTTAAACGCTCTTGCAAGCTCGCGTGCTATTGATGGTATTGTCTCATTGGGTTTCAACTCAGTTGAATCCCAGACGGCAACCTGTACTCTCTGTGTGGCAAATCGGGGTGTTTGTATAGACAAGTGCACGACGGCGAGATGGGCAGCAAAGGGCATTATGTCAATGCCCGTAATATCTTCGGAAATAAAACGTATATGGTCCTTTAGGTTGAAAGGATGGTCAAAAGGATATGTCGTTTCCTGCTCAAGCAGACGACGCTTTTTCTGATAACTGCTAACCAATAGGGTTCCACTTCCGCATGCAGGATCAAGTATGCGGTCGGTACTACGCCATACTGCCAGTGATGCCAAGAGATCAGCGGCTGCACTGTTCGTATAATAAGCAGCCACAGGTTTGCGAATTGCAAGTGGTATGAGATTATGGAATACCTTCCCTAAGATATCATGTCGAATGCGAGCAAGTCCCATTGCTTGGATGATATCTACCACAGTTCTAACAGTATCTATTGCTTTTGGCGAAAGTCTAGATGCAATGTCGAAACCAAAGGTAGGAGCATAATCGACTTCCAGAACCCTGCGATAATATTCTAACAAATCTGCAGGTCGATAAAGTGTGCTTGTGTCAATCCTGGGAAATCTGCCTGGCTCAGCCTCGGATAATACTCCATAAAACAAAACTTGGTTTACGAATAAATAACTTGCCGCCCGTCGTAAATCCTCAAGCGGTAGCTTATTGGGCTTAATTTCTAGTATGTTGTCGAACACAAGTCGTCCGCCAAATATGTCTTCGAACTGCTTTATACTCAACCCCCTCATCTTCAAGCTAAGTTGGCTAACAGATTCGGAAAGAACATTAACAACAAAATTAGTGTCTGGTGTAGTTTCCTTCGGGGGCTTCAAAACGTGACCTGAAATCCAATCGGCTACTTCAAAAAGTGAACCCTGAATTCTGTCGGCTGGTCGTTCATCATGAAAGAGAGCTGAAACGTCATATCTGAGTTTTGGAGATTTTGCTAACTCATTCACTACCTCCCATGGGGCATTCCTCAGCTCGCCAGGGAGAAGAACTGCAAAAGCACCAGCTATTGGCGCAGTTCGAATCTTCATCCACTCAGTGAGTTTCTTTAAGTCTTCCCAATAATCTGCCTTTCCGCCTAACTTCGTCTCGAGAACATAATTTGCTCCATTGGAAAGAATCGCGTCAGGTGCCTTGCGACCCGAAGGCAAAGACAGAGACAACTCTTGAGCTAGCTGTATTTTGCGAGCTTTCAACTCAGTTAGAAGTACTTCTCTCACTGTAATTTCTGTCGAATGGAAAGCCATGCTAAAAGGAACTATTACGTGGTACCAAATTTAATGTTTTGCATTTCTACAGAGATGTTGTGAATTGGTAAATTGGTAAATTTGTTTGTGAATTGGTGAATTGCTAGATTTCGTGAGTGTTCTTATGGCAGGGGTGTTTTGTTTTGGTTTTGCAGGAGTGTGTTGTCTCTATGCTGTTTATGGGAGGTGAAAGCCAAAGAGTAATCTTTAGCGTATT
>CAYGYB010000068.1:0-7052 GCA_964354015.1 uncultured Candidatus Bathyarchaeia archaeon | reverse complement strand
TTTTGCCTTCGCAGCTAACAACACATAAATCTAACATGTCGAGCGGTTTAAGAATTTTCACTTTAACCCACCTCTCTCCACTACGCTGCGGTGTCGTTTGCGCGTGCATGTTAAAAGCGCATAGTTCTCGTCAGAGTATTGGTGAACGCGAATGTTCAAGAATGATTATGGAAAACTGATGGTGTACACGTCAACTGCGGCACCGCATAGGAAGCGATTGCAGTCAGTTAGGACGGCGACTGAAAATACCGCGAAGCTTTTGAAACTAGGTTTTGAAGTGGTCAAGTTCAGGAAAAGTTTCTCGCAGATTTACGTTTACTACGAAAACGGCGGGGATGAGCCTATTCCGATTTACTGCGATGAAGGCAAAACGAACGACGCGAGAGAGATTTGTGCAACTTTGAAGAATATGATGTTTGTGTTGTCTTTTCATCCAGCGCAGTCAGCACTGCGGCAAATGCGGAAAGGGCTTATGGGATTTTCTTAAATTTTATGCTTTGGTCTTCAAGTGCTACATCGTAGACTTGGTTTACGTCAAAGTCTATGTCTAAGCTGTCATATTCCTGCTCTGTCAAGAATAACAGTATTTTTGGGAGGGCGAATTGGGTTCTCTGGGGGAAAATGGGCATCTGCTGCTGCAAGGCTTGAAGAACTTCCTGCGCCATTTTTGCCTCTTCTGTTTGGGGCCTAACCACGAATGGTGAAGCTCCTCGTTCCTCAACTAGTTCTATTCGTTTTCCAAGGTTGCCGTCTAAATCGCGGCTTGATTCAATCTTGTTGACTCTAACTCGAAACACGCTGGTTCACGCTCGAAAGACAATGTGCATTCACAGATTTAACCTATACTAAACTGCTGAAAGCAGGCAACGCTGCTTTGTCAGGTTATCAACTGCTCAGTTGCCTCAAAGCTCAAGTATTTAGACCTGAACCATCTGAGGGAGCCTATAATCATGCGGGCGATCTCTGTGGATTTCGGCTTTTCAAGCTCAGTGAAGTTTTTGAACCTGACAAACGTCATTTTTTCTCTGCCTTCAGCGAATGCAGCATATTCGCCATAAGATTCGAAGCAGCTTTCTGCACCGTATTTCCTCCACAGTTCCTCACCGTTTCCAGTTAACCGCTCAATGAAGTCGGCAACGCCGCGAACCTGCATGATTGGCTTTTTAACGTAGAACAGCAGCTTTTGCGCTTTGCAGGGGCCTACCTGATTTTTCCGCACGAAAACATGAACTTCCCTGTCAGCGCTGTTACGCTCACACAGCCTCTTCCAGTACTTTTCATCAGCAATCAATACGAAAGCATAACGCTCGTTTTTCACGTGCAATCGCCTTCTCCCAGTTTCCTAGAATAACCCCTGTTCTGGAAATAACAGTTTCGGCATTTGCCGCCGTCTCTTGCGCTCTGCCGCGTGCTCTTCCATTATTTTATGGCTTGGTTGCTGGGTAAAAGCTGAAACACGAAAAAAGAATAAGCACCGTCGGGCTAACATCTACTATAGCATTTAACTCAGCATGTTGCAGGTTGAGTGAGGCAAAAGTGACGAAAAAAGTCAGTTTCAGCGTGTTTCTTCCTTTCTACGCCTTCCAAAGCAGAGCGCTTTCCGCATCACTGTTCACTCGCATTCGAGATGTGGCTTTGGAATGTGAACGTTTAGGATATCATTCTTTGTGGCTGGACGACCATTTAATGTATGGGAAGAGACCGATACTTGAATGCTGGTCAGCTCTGGCGGCGCTCTCGGCTGTTACCACGCGCATAAGGCTAGGCACAATGGTAACGTGCGCTTCTTTCAGGAACCCTGCGTTACTTGCTAAGATTGCGGCTACAGTCGACGTCATTTCAGGTGGCAGGTTAGAGTTTGGAATCGGCGCAGGCGTCCAGAAAACTGAGCACCGTGCTTACGGCTTTCCTTTTCCGGCAGCAAGCGTCAGAATAGAGCGTATGAAAGAGGCTGTGGAGGTTATCAAGGCACTGTGGACTGAAGAAAAGGCAAATTACACGGGAAAGCACTATCGCATAAAGGAGGCTGTTTGCGAGCCTAAGCCGCTGCAGAAGCCGCATCCGCCCATAACCATAGGTGGCAGCGGAGAAAAGTTGACGTTGAAAGTCACAGCGCAGCATGCTGACAGGTACGATTGGGGCTACGTGCCATCCTTGGAACTGTATACGAATAAGCTGAAAGTTTTGGAAAGCCACTGCAGCACGGTGGGCAGGGATTTTCAGGAGATAGAGAAGTCATGTTGGCCTGGCGGTCAAGTGGTCATTGCCAGAAATCGAGGAGAGTTGCGTGGGAAAATTGTGCGTGAGAAGCCGAAAAGTGTTGCTTTAGAGGATTTTGAGAAAACTAGCCTCATCGGTACTCCCGACGAGTGCATGAGTAAACTGCAGCCGTATGTTGATTTGGGTGTAACGCATTTTATGCTGTTCTTTGGTAACTTGCCGAACCTGAGCAGCTTGCAGCTTTTCGCGGAGACTGTTGCCAAAAAGATGCAGCCAACCAGTTGAACGTGTTTTCGGAAGTGGCTTGTGCATTTGAAATGTAAGAGTCGGATTTGAAATCAAAATTCAAGATAAACCTTATGGATTCTAAAGGTTCAAGTAACCTTTGGATAACCACGTTAAATGGGCTTTGAATGAGAACTGAACAAAGTTACCGCGTCAAGATACTTGTGTTCTTTGTTATAGGCGTAATTGTCGGCGTGGGGTTTTCTCAGCTTTACGTCAATGTCATCCAGCCAAGTTTGGTGCCATCCTTAAGCGTTGAGCAAATGTATGAGCAAGCGGTAGACGACGCAGTGATTGCTGAGCCAAGCGAAATCTATTCAGGGCTCACACCTATCGTGGAAACCAACCTTAACTTGAGTTGGCGAGGCGAGTCAGGCAACAAGAGCGTGCTGGTTGTCGTGTGGACGAAGTATGATTCCAGCTACCCGGTGGGTGAAACTGTGAATACTACGTGGGGTGACACGTGGGTTACTGTGGTTCCTGAAATCAAAATGTTCTTTAAGAACCATGTTGACCCCGATTCAAACCTGACGTTTAGAGTGAAACAACTGTTGGGTTTGCCGCCGAACAGCAGCAACTTGTACTTTGTCGAGTTGTGGGTGAACCCGCAATCGCTATTCCGCCCAACCCCGGACAACGAGATTAATGACACTGTGACGCAGCTTACTTTTCCCACTTCCGCAACTACTGCTTACAAGGAATGGTTCAACAATAACCTAATTTACTCGTATTTCCCGCCGAAATACCCGTGGACGCGGCTGGGGTACACTTATGACTGGGGCGCTTCAGGCTCGCATGTTGGTTTAAGCGAATTTGTTCTTGCACAGTATTCAATTGTTACTGTTGAGTCAGTTACGCCCACGCTGGATTACCTATACGGCTGACTATTAGCATCTAAGAACGCCGTACATAGGCTAATTTCCTGAAAAACTTTTACAATGTCCAGTGGATGATTGTTGATTGAAAAATCAAAATTGGCTACATTTAAATAATTATTTAAAGATGTTAGCGCAATACAGCATTTTAAGGTGAAACAATGCCGAAAATCGAGATAACAAAAGGATTACTTATCGCCGTGATTGCAGTGGCAATTTTGGTTTCAGGCGCTGTCTCCGCAGTGGTTTCCACGCAGTTGGCAGTCGGTCCACAAGGTCCCTCTGGTCCAAAAGGTGACACAGGCGCAACTGGGCCTTCAGGGTTAAAGGGCGACACGGGCGCGACGGGAACACAGGGACCCAAAGGAGATACTGGCGCAACTGGACCTGCTGGACCACAAGGAGCAACAGGCGCTACGGGAGCAACTGGGGCGCAAGGTCCACCAGGACCGTACACTCCAGACTACGACAGCGGATGGCTCGATATAACCTCAATGGCGGGTCAATATTTCAACATAACTCATAACCTGAATTACGCGGATGTGCTTGTGGACATAACTGGAAAAGCAACTGCAACAGGCGCAGTACACCAAAGGCTTGGCTTGACAAGCTACATACCAAGCTGGAATAGAACGTATGGTGGGGCAAGTTGGGATTGTGGGCGTTCTGTTGTTCTGGCGGGTGACGGAGGTTACATGATAGCAGGAACTACAGGTTCTTATGGCTCTGGAAACTATGATGTATTTCTAGCTAAGACAGATGCAAACGGCGTTATGCTGTGGAATAAGACGTATGGAGGAGAACTCAACGAATTTGGTTTTTCTGTGGTTCAAACTGTTGACGAAGGCTACGTGATAACAGGCGAGGTATGGTCTTTTGGCGCAGGCGCCGCTGATATGTTTCTGGTAAAAACTGATGCCAACGGTAACATGCAGTGGAACAAAACGTACGGAGGGACAGGCGATGACCTTGGCTTTTCTGTTATTCGGACAAATGACGGCGGATACGCAATAACAGGAAGCACAAAGTCATATGGCGCTGGCGATGCTGATTCTTGGTTAGTTAAAACTGATGCAGATGGCGTTTTGCTGTGGAACCAAACATACGGAGGAAACAACATTGACGGCGGATACTTTATAATTCAAACCACTGATGGAGGCTACGCGTTAATTGGCGAGACATCATCCTTTGGCGCAGGCGGAGCCGATGTGTTTCTGGTCAAGACGGACGCCGGTGGCAATTTGCAGTGGAGCAAGACATTTGGAGGAACAAACCATGATTTCGGGTACTCTATAGTTCAAACAAGTGACAACGGATACACGATATTAGGAACTACGTATTCCAGCGACACTGCTAACTACGATATATATCTTGTCAAAACTGACGCTGTTGGATACATGCTGTGGAACAAGACGTACGACTGGTCAGGATTCGATGCTGGACTGTATCTATTTCAGACAAGTGAAGGCGGCTACGCAATAGCCGGAAGCATAGAGTACATTAGCGCAGGCAGCGATGTGATCCTCGTCAAGACAGATGCCAACGGCAACATTGAATGGAGAAAAACGTACGGAGGAACAGACACCGAACGCGCGTACGCAATGGTTCAAACCATTGATGGAGGCTATATGATAGTGGGCGAAACTTGGTCTTTTGGCACGAGCCACGGTGATGTATATCTGGTTAAAACCGACGTTGAGGGAGAGTTTGGTTTAGTCAGGACAGACACTACCGCTAACGCTGTGAAATTGTACCGTGGTTTGAACGACATTTACTGGAACTACGTGCGCGTACGCATATGGAAAATCAAATAGCCGCAAGTACCCCTTTTCTTTTTGGTTCTTCACGCAGTTTTTGCGTGTGCTAAGACCTCTGCTAACCTTCAGCTACAGGTTAACTCTTATATTTGTCACATGTTATTAACATACCATAGTTTAGGGGGAAACAAAGTGAAACTTGTAACTGTCCTGTTACCAGAAGCTTACCTTGAAGGTTTAGACGAACTCGTGAGAGCTAACATGTACCCGAGCAGGAGCTCCGTTATACGGTCAGCGGTTCGTGATTTGCTGAAGAAAGAATTGTGGGAGAAACGCGGAAAATAAACCGCACGCTCCCTAAGGTTTACGCAATTGCATGAAAGATTTAGTCCTGCGGCAAATTAACCGTATTGAACTTAGCATGACTCGTAGGCAACCCTTTAAACAGAAAATGCTATTCTAATTATATTAAAGGAAAGCATAGACGGGTTTGAGCCGAACAGAAGACTCCGCTTCCAACGCGGAAGAATTGAGCAAGAAACTTGATCAAATAATCCATAGGCTCGACCTTCTTGAAAAACTGATTGCTGAGAAACCTGAATACGAAGGAGTAGCTGCAGCATTGGGACTAACACGGCTCGGCATAGGCATGTATGGTGAACCGTTGAAGATTGCTTCCCGTTTGAAGAACGCTGAAAACTACCTGCGGCAGAAACCAATCGCGCAAGATGATATTTCAAGATGCATCATTCAGGCTTTAGCTGTCAAGGGAGCACTGAACATTTCGGCAATCACGCGGCAAGTGACAGCGATGCGCGGAAAAGCAAGCAGGCGTATAATACGTGAGAGAGTGAAAAAACTGCAGAAGCAAGGTGTCCTGCTGAGAAGAGAGGGGAAAGCCCCAACTTACGAGTTGGTTGAAAAAGCTGACCACTAGGCTGGTCACTTTTGCACAGAACACCTAACTATAGTGACCAATCCTATATTGTTCTTGAGGTGAAAAATATGCCACATGAAGAAAGAAAAGATACACAAATGGATCCAGAAAATATCAAGGAAATACTCAGCGTCGTCTCCACAGAGATACCAACGATGATCAAGAGCATTCTATCTTCAGTTTTCTCTGAAGAAGCAGGAAGAAACATGGGCAAGGCTGCAGCAGCATACTACAAAGAACTGAAAAATGGTGGGCTGCCTGAACAAGTAGCGGTGAAACTGACGGAGGAATACATGCGAACCTTCACAAGCATCGGCGACATGCTCAAGGCTGCTGGCAGAGGCAACTGGGGTCGTGACGAAGAAGACGAAATAGGCAAAGAAATCCAAAAGAGGATCAGCAAGAAACTCCAGAGAAGCACGGGCGAGGAAGAGGAAGAAGAATAAACTTCCCCTTCTAATTAAACAAAGGGAGTGATTGTAGTGAGCGCCGCTTCCGTCGTGACAACGGTGATAAAGTCATCTCCACACTTAGCTCTAATGGCCCTTAGCCTTCTCTGGATGTATTGGACCCTGAACATAAGAGTAAACAAGACGAGAAAAGCCTTCGAGAAACAACTTGTTAAGCAAGGCATGTCCAGAGAAGATGCAAAGCGTCTCAGCGCTTGCTTTGAGGAACTCAAAACCAACATCACGCAAACGCTTAAACAAAGAGTCATAAGCAGTCTAAGACAGCCATAAGCCCCAAAGTTTCTTATTCTAATTTATACGGTTTGCAGTGAACGAAGTTTAATCGCTATCTCGGCTGGATTCTGTGCAAGAGTTATTTCGCGCCCAACGATAAGGTAACGTGCGCCCGCCTTAAGCGCTTTTTCCGTTGCGCCGCCTTGCACGCCTATTCCAGGCGAGTATATGGGCACCTTTTCTTTCAGTATTCCGCGGATTTCCCTTATTTTTTCAGGATACGTGGCGCCCACCA
>CAYGYB010000067.1:0-7075 GCA_964354015.1 uncultured Candidatus Bathyarchaeia archaeon | reverse complement strand
TTCCCTTCTCCGCAAGCGCATCAAGAGTAGCGCTCAACATGCGCCCCGGATACTTCAACCCATTCGCATTCATAGCTTCTTTCAGTTCCTCCATGGTTCTCGGCCGCCATTTGCCCCAATCAGTCTCCAAAAACCTCAACACAGCCTCATCGCAACTTGCTGGAGAACGTATTTTCGGGTAACTTTGCGCGGGCGCTTCAGCCGCTGCCTTAGCTGATGCTGCCTTGGGCGGCGCTTCAGTTTTCACAGTGATCGTTGCCACAGTTTTAGGTTTTGCAATGTCAAAAGCCTTGTTAACGTTTATGAACAAGTTTGGAAGGTTCTCAATTGTTTTCGTGACTTCCTCACGGGTTCCTCTGACTTCAACTTCATACTCGCCAAGTTTGACGCGAAAAGCAAAGCCTCCTTCCTGTTTATTTCCAGCTTTTTTAGTTGGCAATGTTGTCTCCCACTCTTGCGGTTAACGTTGGCCTGACATGTTTTGCTTTTCTCAAGCAGTTCTCTTTCACGTCATGGCACAACTAGGGGGATATATACGTTGAACCTTTATAAACTCATGCACTTCACAATATTTTTGCTGCTGAGAGTGTTTTAACGGAAGTATATTTCTGGGGTTTAGAGTGAACCGAATGAGATTAATCAAGGTGAAGGTGCTTGAAGGAATAAATACGGGGCCCCTCTAAACCTTTCCAGCTTCAATTATGCCTCCGCCGCACAAAATTGTATAATTGCATGCACACATGATTTATATAAGACTTTCCTGTACAAAACAGTGCATTTAAGCCGCTACTTCAAACGCTCCTTCAAAAGCCTACTAACAAGTTCAGGCTCCGCCTTTCCCCGAACTTCCTTCATAACCAAACCCATCAACATCCCAAACGCGTTCTTCCCAAGCTTAACTACCGCTTGCCTATTCGCCGCAACCACACGGTCAACAATCACCGCCAACTCTGCCTCAGAAAACATCTTCAAACCAAGCCCAGCCACAGCATCCTGCAAGCTTTTGCCTTCATGCTTCGAAAGCCACGTGAAAACCTCAGCCACAGCTTCCTTCGCGAGTTCTCCAGCGCCAACAAGCCTGAAAACTTCTTTTATTTGCTCTTCAGAGACCTGCTCCACCTGAACTCCTTCACGTTTCAGCGCCTTCAAAGTTTCAGTCAAAAACGCCGCAACCATAGTGGCAGACACGCCGCTTTCCCGCAGTATAACCTCGAACAACCCGCTGTACTCTGAATCCACAACTTGCTTAGCCAACTTCGTGTTCAAACTGTACTCCCGCATCAAACGCCGAAGCTTCTTTTCAGCAGGCTCAGGCAAGCTTTGGCGGACTTTGTCCACGAAATCGCTTGTTATCAGCGACGGCGGAATATCAGTTTCAGGATACATCCTTGCAGCGCCAGGCCTAGGCCGCATGTACCGTGTTGTTCCATCAGCGTTTGCCGCCCGAGTTTCCGCAGGCACGCCACTTATGGCTTCCCGCGCCCTTTCCACCACTGCCCTCAAAGCGTCTGCAGCATTTTCTGGGGCATCAGCCACGAAAACCACTGCATCCTCCTCACGGGCATTCACGGCTTTTCTTAACGCTTCAACTTCTTCAGCGGTTACGCCGTAAGCGGGCATTTCGTCGGTGTGGAATATGCCGCCGACTCTTCCCCAGAACCGCGCTCTGTCCGCTAGTTCTGTGCCGAGGCGGAAACTGGGCACGAGTTCCCGTTTTAGGAGTCCTTTAAATTTGGGTAGTTTCACCGCTTTAACGCAATGGTGCTTGTTTAGGGCTTTCTGGATGACTTTGCATTTTGTTTGCTTGAAAACACCTGTAACATCAACGAATTCCTCGCTTAAGCACGCGGCGTCCACTTTTTTCTTCTTCAATTCTTCACTTATGGCCAAGAGGTTTAGTTGGCGTTGCACCTCGTACTCTACCACTCGCGAGATAAGATCCAGTTCCTGAACGCCTTTGATTTCCACCAAGGCGCCGTTTGGGATGGACACGTTTAGGTCTTGGCGTATTGTTCCCAGACCGCGCATGACTCTGCCCGTGTCTCTTAAGATTTTTCCAATTGCAAGGGCTACTTCTTGTGCTTCTGTAGGCGAATGTATGACGGGCGCGGTTGCCACTTCTATGAGCGGTATGCCTAATCGGTCTATGCGGTAGCGGATTATTTTGCCGCCGTCTTCGTCGCCTGTTTTCCGCGCCGCGTCCTCTTCTAAACTCGCGTGTTGAATGGGGATGGGTTTTGTGCCGACTTTGATGCAGCCGTCTAACGCGATTACGCAGGTGCGCTGGAAACCCGTAGTGTTCGAGCCGTCTATCACGGTTTTACGCATAACGTGAACTTCGTCAACTGGTTCAGCGTTCATCATCAAAGCTGCCATCAGCACGGTTTCCACTGCCTCCATGTTCAGCGGGTGCGGAGGCTCCTCATCCATCTCTACAAGGCAGGAAGTCGCGCGGTTTGCTTCATAGCGAATGCGCACGCCCTTCTGGAATTCAAAGTACGCTGCGGGGTCTACTTGTCCCAGTTCGCTTTGTGTGGGTCTGAGCCTGCGCAGAAACACGATTTCAGGCTGTTCCTTGAAAAGTTCGGGTTTACAATTGCAAAACAGCTTTGCTGAAGTGGCAAGCTGCTGGTGAATTTCTAAGCCAACTTTTAATCCTATTTTTGCGTAGTCAATTTCCAACTGCTGCTTCGCCTCCTTCACCGCCTATGGCTTCTGGGAGAGTTCGCGGCGAAAACTCTCCAGCAAAATTAGCCTTAAGAAGCTTTTTCGCTTCCTCAACATCGCTGGTTTGCCCCAGAACCCACATCAGCTTAACAAGCGCGGTTTCTGGAAACATGTCTTCCATGGGGATTACGCCGCGGGTTAACAAGTCGCGTCCTGTGTCGTACACGTTCATGTTTACGCGTCCCCAGATGCACTGCGAAGCTAACGCAACCACAACGCCATTTTCAACAGCGTTTTCGATTGCGCCGAAACAGTATCTGCTCACATGCCCTAAACCTGAGCCTTCGAGAAGTATTCCTCTGTAGCCTTTTTCCACGTACCAATCAATGACTTCAGGGTTTAAGCCTGGATGAAACTTCACGAGTGCCGCTTTTTCGCTGAACATGGGTTTTAGAACAAGTTTTTTCGCTGGGTCACGTTTTGCATAGTCGCTTGTCAGCATGGTTATTTCTTGGTTGTTTATTCGCGCCATCGGCGTGGCATTCACAGGCTTAAACGTGTCTCTGCGGCTCGTGTGACACTTTCTAACCTTTGTGCCTCTGTTAATGACTATGGCTGTATCGGAGACTGTTTCATGCATGGCGATGACTACTTCGGCGAACGGCGCTTTCGCTGCGGCTTGAACTGCGCCTATGAGGTTTGTTGCCGCGTCTGAGCTGGGGCGGTCTGATGAGCGCTGCGCGCCCACGACTATTACGGGCACGGGCAGGTTTTGCAGTGCGAAGCTTAGGGCTGCTGCCGTGTAAGCCATCGTGTCTGTCCCATGCGCAATCACTACGCCGTTCACGCCCTGCGATATGTGCTTGGCTGCGGCTTCGGCTATTTGCGTCCAGTGCTGGGGCGTTATGTTTTCGCTGTAAAGGCTGAGCAGTATCTGCGTGTCTACGCGTGCGATGTCGCTGAGTTCTGGAACAACGCCATACAAATCACTGGCTGACAACGCAGAGCGGACGGCGCCTGTGCGGTAGTCTACGCGGCTGGCTATGGTCCCGCCAGTGCTCATAATAACCACTCTTGGCAAGTTAGGGTTTTGTTTTGGAAGTGCAGGCGCAGCAAAAGACGGCTTAGCGCCTTTGCCTACTTTCTCAATTTTCGTGGTTGGCGTTATGCGTACGCCGATGTTGTAGCCGCTTTTCAACTTAACCACAATGTGCAGGTTGTCGCCTGTTTCTGAACGGGGAATAAGGATGCCCTCGTAGCTTTTTTCGCCAGTGGTGACGCGTATGACGTCGCCAACGGCGCATCCTGCTTTTTCAAGAGCGCGTCGCGCTTCGCCCTTGTAACCTGAACTTTCAGCCTTTGCGCTCATGCTTAATTCTCCAACAGTTCATTGGAAAAGAAGGCGGTTTAAGTCTTTAACTTTATCGCACAATACTCACTCGGCTATGCCTTTGGGAATTCCCTTTTTTCAGAAGGGAAAAGGTGACCGAGGTAAGCTGTTTTTGAAATTTTTGGCACTCTGTTTAATGCCGTTGGCCTTTTTAGAAACACAAAAGTGATTGCGTTATAGTATTCAAACTTTCTTGTTTTAAATTGGAACTTGGAAACGTTATGCCTGTGCTAGCAACTAAATCTTAAATATTGGCGGCAACAAAAGTAGCACGAAGGTTAACCGTATTTGGTTATAAAGAAAAAACTTCTAGTCGTCGTTCTGATAGTATTGGTAGCATCTGCGGGAAGCGCTGTAGCAATCTACACTGTTGTGAGCCCTTCAGTGCCCTCTTCTCCAGGGGAAAACTACATGGTACTAAAATATGTTAGCACAAGCATGGAACCCACTATTCACGAAGGAAGTTATATTTTGGTGGACAAAAGCGTAAAGCCATCAGAACTCAATGTTGATTACCCGAACAGTGACATAATAGTTTTCCACAAACCAACAAATCCAGACGAACTCATCGGGCACAGAATCGCTAACAAGACAATAATTGATGGGAAACTGCACTTTTACACAAAAGGTGATGCGAACCCAATCAATAAATGGCCAAATGCAATTCAAGAATCCGAATACGACTCGTGGGGAGCGATAAGCGAAGACTTAATCGTGGGTAAAGTTGTAAATACCAATTACAAATAACAAATGACGATTGGACCCAAAAATTGATAACTGAAAGTTACTGTAAGTTACAGGAAGTTTTTAATTTGTTTTTCAACGCCTCTGCACACACTCAACGCAACATCTTCGAAACATACACGCCATCACGCCCATAACCAAACCGCGCATAATACTGCTTCGTCCCCAACGCACTAATAACTAAAAGCTTTTTCAAACCATAATCCTCAAGGGCTACGCGTTCCGCTTCGCTTAGCAGGACAGCGCCGTAGCCTTTGTGCTGCCACGCTCGCGCTAAATGCTTGCCAACGGGCACCAGTGGACCGTAAACGTGGAGTTCCCGCACTATACCCGAAGGCACCGCTTTAATTTCTGGTCGATGCGCCTTAGCTGAAGGAACGCGCAAACGCAAATAACCCACAAGAACGCCATGCTCTGGGTCTTCGGCTGAAATGAAAATTTCCGTTCCCTCAGACGCCGCGTAACGCGTGGAGAGAATTTTCACTTTATCCAAGTCAGGTTTCACATTGTCAACCATCATGCGGTGACCCACCTCCCTGCAACGAATACACGCACATCTCTCGCCGCGCTCAGCTAGTTTCTGCTGCACAAGTTGGCGCAAATTGCTCTTATCCACACCAGCCACTATCAGCCTTGCAGGGATGTCTCGTTGCACGCGCATCACACGCACCCACGCGGGAATAGCCTTCTTGACTTCAGCAATTAAGGCTGCTGCTTCCTCAGTTGAATACGGCTTATACGTGCCTGTGCAGTACCATTTATGCGTCCGTGTGCCTTCAAGCACCAGGCACGGGTAAATTTTTATCATGTCCGGCTTGAAAGCTGGGTCTGTGAAAACTTTCTTGAAGGCTTCCAAGTCTTTGGTTGGGTTTGAGCCTGGCATTCCAGGCATTAGGTGATACGCTATTTTCAGTCCTGCATCCTTTGCGATGCGTGTGGCTTCTGCAACATCAGCAACCGTGTGCGTCCTGCCCACTAAACGGTAAATTTCGTCATCAGGATTTTGAACGCCAAGTTCCACGCGAGTTACACCCATGCTGAGCATAGCGTCAACATGTGGTTCCTTCGCCCAGTCCGGTCTCGTCTCCACGGTTATGCCCACATTGCGGACTCTGCTCGTTTCCGCATTCGCCTTTGCCTCTTCCAACGTTGCTGACTGCTTATCTGTAATCGCGTCTAAACAGCGCTGAATAAACCATGTTTGATACTCAAGCGGCGTGGAAGGGAAGGTTCCGCCCATTACGATGAGTTCTATTTTGTCCACGCGATGCCCAATGGCTGTGAGCTGAGTTATGCGGCTTTTAACCTGCAAGTACGGGTCGAAATTGTTTTGCAGTCCGCGCATTGCCGCAGGCTCAAAGCCCGTGTAGCTTTGTGGAACGCCGCGTGCTGGTCCGCCTGGACAGTATGCACATGGCTCAGGCTGCGGACACGGATGCGGCTTAGTCATCACAGCCACCACAGTGACGCCTGAAATTGTCCGCGTGGCTTTCCTGCGCAGAAGCGGCATTAGCTTGTGTTTTTCTTTTGGTTTTAACGCGCTTATTATTTCCGCGTTGGATGTTGTGCGTTCCAGTTTGTGTTTGGCGGCAACTTGGTTTTTGACGCGGTTTACATCGTCACGCGTAGGCGAAGGCAAAAGCATTAAGGCGTTGATGATTTCTCGTGCTGCGGTGTCCGCGTTCAAGGGTGATGTACCGCATAGAATCTTCGTGAAGTGATAGATAAACCACGCTGGAGCAGAATAACACCCTTTGATAAGAAAAGAATAAGGCTGTATGCTATGCGGTTACATCCAGTTTTGGCCAGGCTTCCGCTGCAGAATCACGCGTTTCTCGTAGTTGCGTCTGCTTCTAATCTTTGGGCTCAGCTTGGTTTTCTCTGCAGCCTGAATTTTCGGCGTCTGCGACCTGACTTTTCCAGCTTTGGATAATGAACCGTGTGTTGGCACTCAAATACACCTGACGCAGATAAAGGATAAGGGTAACTCTTAAACTTTTACCTGAAGTTTTGCTGTACTAGTGCTCGGAACAGTCTATAGCCCCCTTATATAAAGAAACTATATATAGTTCTGAGAGAAGCGCTGTGGATGCTACTAGAAATTGGTGTACTGGTTTGCGGCGATGTATTTATCAGTAAGAGTTATTTTCAATGACTGCAAATTGTGTTTCAGTGCAGGGGTCGCCGAGCATGGCCAAAGGCGTAGAGTCGCTTGAAAGCGACGCGGATGCTTCAGGAGCCTATCCTGCAGAGGTTCGTGGGTTCAAATCCCAC
>CAYGYB010000066.1:0-7119 GCA_964354015.1 uncultured Candidatus Bathyarchaeia archaeon | reverse complement strand
GGAAACGGATACTTTTGAAACAGTCACCAAATGCGGAACAGGCTTCACAGATAAAGATTTAGCGAACTTTCCAGAGATGCTGGAGCAGCATGTGGTTCCGCGCAAGCACTCCCGCGTGCAATCAACGCTTGAAGCGGATGTTTGGTTTGAGCCGAAAGTTGTTTTGGAGATTCTGGGCGCGGAGATAACGTTAAGCCCCATTCACACGTGTGCCATGGATTCTATACGTAAAGGCAGTGGTTTGGCGATTAGGTTTCCGCGTTTCACAGGCAATTACCGCGTGGATAAAGCTGCTGAGGATGCGACTACTTCGGCGGAAGTGGTGGAAATGTATCGTGGTCAACTTAAACAAATCAGCGAAGCATAAACTGCTGTTTTATTTTGGCATTAAAATTATAAGTGCCAACAAACATAGATGTGGCTTGTTTGCTGCTTCAAGGAGCAAAAGTGGAATGAAGAAGAAATTTCTACTATTTCTGTTCTTTTTAGTCATAGCAATTCTCGGTTTTTCTTTTGGTGTGATGCATTTTGGCACTGCTCAAGCGGGCACGAATGTCGGGGGCCTAATCACTTCGGACACTATTTGGACCAAAGCGAACAGCCCGTATACTCTTACAGGACCAGTGGCTGTAAAAACTGGAGTGACTCTAACAATCGAAGCTGGGGCGTCGGTCAATCTAAACAGTTTTTACATTCTGGTGAACGGAACGTTAATCGCAAATGGTAGCGATACTGATAAAATCTCTTTCAACAATGGACAAATCACTTTTACATCTGTCAGTAACGGCTGGAACGAGCTGACAGGCTCAGGCTGCATAATTGAAAATGCGATTCTTGGCGGTGAAATATCCAGCAGCAACTCCCTAAAGGTAAGCAAATGCACCACCAGCAAAATTAATGCTGGCCGCTCATCCGTAATTTCCTACAACAATCTTGCTGGAGACTGGGTCTCTGCGGGAGAAGGAAGTGTAATTACAGACAATTTTAATGTTGGTAATATTGGCTGTTTGTGGAATTGCACAGTTACTAACAACACTGTTATAGGCGTGTCAGGGCAATGGAGCGAAGTCACTGTGGGTGACGGAAGTATAGTTTCCAACAACAGTATATCAGCTACCTTTTTCAATTTTAGAAGCTCAACCGTTACTCACAATACTGTCAATGTGGGTGTGGTCAGCGCCTACGGCTCGTCTACATTCTCCTACAACATTGTTAATGGTCGCACAGAAGTTGGCGGCAACCTTACGATTGAATATAACACATTTTATAGCCGCATCGAAACCTGGACCACATCAGATTGGCCATTGTTCCTCCAAATTTCACACAATATCTTTAACGGAGATGGACAAACCAGTCGCATTTATCTTTTTTCTTATGATGCCACCATCTACGCCACTATCTCTGACAACAATATCACTGATGCTTCGCCAGCGATTTATGCGTATGGCAATGTCATCGCAACAATTGAGAGAAATATCATCGCTTCCTGTGTCGACGGCATATCATATGGAAATGGAGCTAACGCAACAGTAGCAAACAACACCCTTGTTTCCAACAACGTAGGAATTGTAGACGCTGGAGCAACATCATCTATAGTAGGCAACACCCTTGCTTTTAACAACGTAGGAATCAGGCTAAGTTCTTCCTCACACCCTATTTCTTATAACAATTTTCAAAACAACTCAGCATACAACATTTACCTAAGTTCAGGCGCAGCAGGCAACGTGGATGCGGCTAACAATTGGTGGGGAACCACTGACACACAAGCGATAAACCAGTCAATATTTGATTTCAAGAACGACTTCAATTTGGGCACGGTTAACTTCATTCCGTTTTTAACTGAACCAAACTCGGCAGCGCCAACAATTCTCACTTTCAATATTTTAGCGTCTGCTGGAACTGGAGGAGCAATAAATCCAAGCGGAAGCATCAGCGTACCCTCCGGAGGCAGCCAAACTTTCACCATAACAGCAGAAACTGGCTATCACATAGTTGATGTTTTAGTGGATGGGAGTTCAGTTGGAGCCGTCAGCTCATACACGTTCACTAATGTTCAGGCTGAGCATACTATCTCCGCAACGTTTGCACCAACAACACCCACCCCTACACCTAGCCCTACTCCAAAACCTACAGCCTGGATAATCCAAACCGTGGATAGGGCAACAGCATGGGATGCACAGGTTTCGCTTGCGTTGGATTCAGGCGGAAACCCGCATATAGCCTACTATATCGGTTACCCTGATTATGATTTGAAGTATGCTGAGTGGACTGGTTCGCAATGGAATGTTGTGACAGTAGATTCAAACGGACATGTTGGAATGGCTCCTTCTCTTGCTCTGGATTCAGAAGACACTCCATACATAAGCTACTACTGGACTGATGAGGTGGGTACCCAGATGAGGTGTGCGAAGTGGACTATTTGGGGATGGGATAGAAAAACGGTTGATTGGGAGGTTGGCGGGGGCTCTTCTATTGCTATCGATTCACACGGGAACCCATGCATACTCTACGCTGGCAAGTACGCTAAGTGGAATGGTACAGGATTCACCATTGAAAACGTAGGTTTATCAGGTCAAATGGTTTTGGATTCCAACGACAACCCAAACATAATCTACACCGAACATTCTGGTGACGAGGGGCATTACGGAACTTACATTTTGAAGTATGCTAAGTGGAATGGTACTGGATGGTCGGCTGCAACCGTGGATCCAAAAGGAAAATCTGGCATTAGTTCTCTTGCTTTGGATTCGAGCGGCAACCCATACATAAGCACATTTGACTTTTGGGATTATGCTTTGAAGTATGCTAAGTGGAATGGTTCAGGATGGAACATTGAAATAGTAGATTCAATAGGCCAGATGTGCTACGCTAATTCTCTTGCTTTAGATTCACACGGAAACCCACACATAATCTATTCTGCCCCTAATTTGAAGTATGCCAAGTGGAGTGGTTTGGGATGGAACATTGAAGAAATACCTGATACATGGAGTTCATACGCCGCTATTTCCTTTGTTTTGGATTCCAACGACAACCCGCACCTATGCACCAATGATTTTCAAGATTCTGATTTGATGTATTACTCAGTAACGCCTTTACCAACACCTACTCCTACACCAACGCCAACCCCTACGCCAACTCCAACGCCTACTCCAACAGCAACCCCAACGCCCACTCCCTCGCCTACGCCAACACAGGAACCTACACCAACGCCCACTGCTACGCCCACGCCTACGCCAACCTCAACGCCCACACCCACAACACCAACTCCCACTCCAACGCCAACCCTAACTCCATCGCCCTCGCCAACACCCACCCAACCAGCAACCTTACCCCCAGAAATCATCTACTCAATAGCAGCCGTAGCAATAGCCGCAATCGCAGCCACAGTATTCATCATATACATCAAAAACAAAAATAAATAAACCACAGAGGAACACGCAACACCCCGCATACAGTATTGTTACCGCGTCAAAGACTTGATAAGCACAAAACGCGTAAGATACACTGCGTGAAGCAGGATGTCGCAAGATTCGGAAAAAATGAAAGCCCTCGTCGCTTTCAAGAAAAAACTCGAGGAACAAGTGGAAAAATTAGATTCTGAACTCAAAGAAACCCAAGCTATGCTGGATGTGGTGAACTCTATTCTGCTTGAAAAAGGGTTCAAGCGCGGGGACATAAAAAAAGTAACGGTTATTCCTGAAGAGGCTGCGCCGCCCGCGCAAGCCGTGGCTGCGGAAGAGAAACCAGCGCAGCGCACAGCAGAACCTGAAAGTGTCATACCGTTGAAGACGGTGAATGACGAGTCGCTGGCGATAATTTACGTTGAAAAGCAAACGCTGCATATTCTGCCCGACGAGAGCAAGCACTTCAGCGTGAACACGCCCCCATTCAACAATTTCCTAATTGAACGCGTGCTGGCGAAGATGCAGGAGAAAGACAACGAGCTTGTGAGGATGGGGCAGCTTACGCCTGACAAAATGTTCGCTTACACCATTACCCGCGAAGGCGATTCACTCAGAGAAATAGTAATCAAAAACGTTGACGAAGAACGTTTAAGAGAGCTTAAATCCAGCATTCGGTGGACGCTGGAAAAAATGTACGAGAAAATGAAGAGCTAAGCTACTCCGAATGCTTCTTCAGCAAAGAGTCTATTTTTCCTTTGGTGCAGAGCCCAACAAGCCTCTCAACTTCACAGCCGTCCTTGAACACTATTAGCGTTGGGATGCTGAAAACTTGGTAGCATTCAGCCTTGTTCGGGTTCTCGTCAACATCCAACTTTGCTATTAAGGCTTTTCCAGAGTATTCTTTGGCTAATTCCTCGATGGTTGGCGCTATAGCTCTGCAGGGTCCACACCAACCCGCCCAGAAATCAACCAGCACTACGCGGTTATTCTTGATTGCGTCATCAAAATTCGCGTCAGTCAAATGAAAAGGCTCATTAACCATAAAGCTCATGCTCCGCGCAGATGCACAGTTAAATCTTCAGCTTGCATGGATATAAACAGTTCGCGCTCTCTAAGTAGCTTTTTTTTACCACAGCAAGAGGCATTTCCCTTTCGCAGAGCCCTAGAAGACAAAACAGTTCAAAGCTGGAAAAGGTTTATTCTCAAGCGAAACGAGCTACGTCTCCCGCAAATCCCCATTTCTTTTGATCTTTCTTTAACAAAGCTAGAATACATAAATGATTTAATCTACGGGTTCTAGAGAGTCGTGAAGAGACTGGCATAGAAATGAGTGAACGCCCAATAAAGAACTATCCGACTGTCGGTTGTTGCGGTCTTGATTGCGGGTTATGCCCAAGATACTATACTGTTGGAAGTTCTAAATGCCCAGGATGCTGTGGTCCAGATTTCTTCAACAAGCATCCTTTTTGCTCTTACATAACTTGTTGTGTAAAGAAAAAGGGTCTTGAGGTTTGCGCCCAATGCGACGAGTTTCCTTGCATAAAATTTGAATCATGGTTGGAGAACGGCGGAGAATATGACTCGTTCTTGACTCACAAGAAGGCTAAGCCTAATCTCGATTTCATACGAACGTACGGTCTAGAAAGATTCATAGAGCAACAGAGAAAACGAATTGAGTTGCTTGAGAAAATGCTCAAGAACTTTGATGACGGAAGATCCAAGAGCTTCTATTGCATTGCCACAACTCTGCTTCCAATAACAGACTTAGAAGCGTCGTTGGAAAAAACCGAACAGAGATTGAAAGCAGATAAGACTAACTTGAATGATACTAGAATTAAGTTTGAAATCCTTAGAGAACTCCTGAACGAAGCTGCTGCTAGGAACGAAGTTGAATTGCGATTGAGAAAAAAAGGGTGAAAAGCGCGCTAGTTGCCCCGTCTGTTTCGTAAAGAGAGTGCAATCAATGCTTTAAGGGACCGCGGAGAATCTCAAACGTTCCATGAGTGAGCTTCTTGTAATCCCTAGGCGGATTCTTCGGGTCCATCAGAATTTCCATTAGCTTATCGTAGCTCTCCGTCTCAAACATGCTGACGAAGTGAAATTTCTTGCTGTCAGGGGCATACGTCCCTTTGTACGTGACACTGCCCTCTTTGGCGGCAGCAGCCGTCATCATTTTTTCCAGCTCACTGAGCTCTTTGGCGGATCCGAACCAGTCGAAATAGAATAACACTATCACTGTTACTCACCTCCCCTGATTGAAACGCAAAAAGTGTACTTTCTCGTTCTTGGCTTAAATCACTTGTGCTATTGGTTCATTCTCTCAATAGCCTTACCAGCAACCCGCGCGGACACATCAAAATCATATATAGTAGATATAGGTTAAAGCAAATATCGAGTGATTTGTCATGTCAGCAAAAGAAATTAAGTCACTCGAGCGTCGTTGGATAAAAGAGTGGAACAAAGGGAAAGCAGCCGCCATGGCTGCAATAGGTGAGTTATTTGTCACTGACTTCGTCGAACACGGTGGCAGCGGCGAGGATGCAGTCGGCATCAAGGGCTACAAACAATCTATTAGCGATGTCTACAGAGCTTTTCCCGACATTAATATCACCATTGATGACATGGTCGTCGAAGGGGACAAGGCAGCGGTGCGCTTCACATTCAGTGGAACACACAAAGGTAAATTCATGGGGGTTCTCCCTACCAATAAAAAGGTGAAGATGTGGGGTCTCTACATCGACCGCGTTGCAGGCGGCAAGTTCGTGGAATCATGGACAAGGTATGATACTCTGGGCTTGATGAAGCAAATCAGCCATGTACCTACTTTGGGGAAAGGTGGAAAGTAGCCTTCAATTATCAATCAGCTTGAATGCAAGTTCATATGCGGGCTCCAACTTTCCCCATCTTTTTCTTTTCCGTTATTAAAAGAAAAAAAAGGGAAGTTAATTTAGCACTTTCCACGAATCTATCTACAGGAGCTTTATCGCTTCTTCCCTTGGAATGGCCACAAGCGTTTCTGTTGATGCCAGTCCCAGTTTCGCGGATTCGACGGCAAATTTCATGGCGTCCTTCTCAGTTGGGGCCTCATAAATGAGGACACCGTCAAATCGCCCGAGAGTCCAATACCAAGCTAGGCTTTTGATTCCTTTCTTGTTCAGTTCTTCGCGTAGTTTGTCGACTTTTGCCAGACCTTCCTTAGAAGGCATTTGTTTGAACTTGATTAAGCTTATGAAAATCAAACAAACCGCCTCAGGTAAACAATCTACGCAATAGGGATATTAGCGTTTTCTCCAGCTAGACGGATTCAAGCTGTTCAGGAAACCAAAGTGAAAGGGCTATAAAATGTTTAAAACATCATGGAAAAGGTTTATTTTCAGGCTTACAGCTAACATTGCAGAACTAGAGGCGGACCAACTGTGTCCGCTGGGATGTGGCCCTGCAACGGGCTGAACCGTAAACTTTAGCATATGAGGTGAAAAAAGAAATGGCATACAAATACATAGCCGAAGAATGGGCAAACCCTGAAAAATCCTTCGTAGACGAGCTAATGCGCCAACGCTTAATCGAATGGCGTAAACAGCACACCGTAACACGCATAGAAAAGCCTACGCGACTTGATCGCGCAAGAAAACTTGGCTACAAAGCTAAACAGGGCTTCGTCATAGCGCGCGTGCGCGTGAGAAGAGGCGGCATGCACAAGCTGCGACCCAGATCA
>CAYGYB010000065.1:1388-7138 GCA_964354015.1 uncultured Candidatus Bathyarchaeia archaeon | reverse complement strand
CTGAGTTAGAAGCTGCGCTACTTATTGACCAATTGACTTCAGAAACGTTTTATACATAAGCCTATAGATGCCTATTGGAAGCAGTTCTTTCAGCAATAAGAGAAGTTGAAGCGACGCATGAGCAGTCACAGATATCCCGGCGAGGAAATCCTGAGGCGAAAGTGGCGTAAGCCAGAAACCACCCTGAAAGCTGTTGGCTTGCGCTCGGGTATGGTGTTTATGGACATAGGCTGCGGAGACGGCTTTTTCGCAATTCCCGCTGCTCGGCTTGTGGGCGAAAAAGGCGCGGTTTACGCTGTGGACACTGATGCTGCCGCTGTTGAGAAACTGAAGGATAAAGCTGCGGAAAAAGGCTTAGCGAATATAACTGCACGGGTTGGAGCGGCGGAAGAAACCGTTTTCTGCGTAGAATGCGCTGACATCGTCTTCTACAGCAGGGTGCTCCACGACTTCAAAGACCCAGCAAAAGTTTTACGCAACGCCAAACAGATGCTTAAGCCCGCTGGAAAGCTTGTGAACTTGGATTGGAAGAAAAAGCCCACGATGTTTGGTCCGCCATTGCACATCAGGTTCAGCGAAGAGCAAGCCGCAGACCTCATCAAGGCTGCAGGTTTCACTATAGAAAGCGTAAAATCTGCTGGACGCAACTTTTACATTATCACAGCCAGAACCGTGAACGCTTAGACTAGCACGCCTATGAGCTTAGTTCTTTCCAGCACTTCGCCGCTGTGAGGTGCAAGTTCCAACTCTTCAGTAAGGTCCTTTCCTGCTTGATGCGTGCCTAAGTGGTCGCCGTCCAACCAAAATGAGCTCGCGGATACGTCGTAGACTTTGCCTTTATAGGCTACGTAAGCTGGTTTTCCGCCTCTTCCATCGTACTCTGCGAGTTCTTTAAGCGTAAAAGTTCTAGGTTCTTCTGTCAAAGACATCACCTTTCGGATATGCTGTAAGAGGACAAGAGAGGTTTAAATATTTAGGCTGGAAAAGCAACTTAATGCTTGGGCATAACAGCCGCAGGCAAGGTGACGAATAAATGGCAAAGAACAAAAACTCAGCAAGCAACAAGGCGCTTATGGCGCAAGCCGTAGCTCTGGCAGACCTAATTGCTTACCAAGAAGGCTCGGTGGTAAGCCGCACACTAATCGACAAAAAAGCAGGAACCGTAACATTGTTCGCTTTCGACGAGGATGAAGGATTAAGCGAGCACACAGCGCCTTACGACGCGCTGGTTTACATCATAGACGGCGAAGCAGACATCATCATATCTGGCAAACCTATACGCGTAAAACAGGGCGAAATGACCATTATGCCCGCTAACGCACCGCATGCCTTAAAGGCTGTGACCAGATTCAAAATGCTTCTGGTAATGTTGCGCTCTTAGGTTTTTGTTTTGCTGCATGGTGTTATCTGAGGGCTGTTTTCTTTCCAGTGGCTATGTAAACTATTGCTTCGCCAACGTACGTGGTGTGGTCGGCTATCCGCTCTAGGAAACGAGCTACCAAAAGGTTGCACAGGGCGCATTTTGTTTGGGTAGGTGACTTCGCTAACTGGTCTATGTACTTGAAGAATAATTCATCTACTTCTTTTTCAGTTTTAGCCAAACTTTTAGCCACTTCGGCGTCGTGGTTCTTCAGCACCCTTATGCTTTTGCTGACCATCTGGGTAACTTTTTTCGCCAGTTGCTCCATTGAGTCCCAAGAGAGCGCGCAGTTTTCCAAGTTGCTGAGTCTCTTGTGAGTGAAGGATATATCCCACGCGTACCTGCCGTATCGTTCAAAGTCGTACGCGATTTTCATGTAGGAGTTGATTATTCTTAAATCGGACGCGACTGGTTGATATTTGACTATTAATTCGAAGGCTTTTTCTTCAATTTCCACGGTCAGGGTAACTAAAACTTCAGAAAGTCCATGGACCTCTCTGGTTACGTCTTTTCCTGCCATGAAGCCGCTGATGGATATGTCTATCGTTTTTTCTGCTATTTCGCCCATTTTGTAAACCATTGCAGTTAACTGCTCTAAACCCACATCTAAGAGTCTGCTCATAATTTTTTCACCTTAACCGAATTTTCCTGTTATGTATTTTTCAGTTAATTCGCTTTTTGGATTCTCAAATAAATTGCTTGTTTCTCCGTACTCAATAAGCTTTCCCAAATAGAAAAAGGCAGTGAAATCGGAAACCCTAGCTGCTTGCTGCATGTTATGAGTGACTATTACAACCGTGTATTCTTCGGAAAGTTGGCGAATCAGACTTTCGATTTTTGCTGTAGCAATCGGGTCAAGCGCTGAGCAGGGCTCATCCATCAAAATTACCTCAGGGTTTACAGCTAAAGCGCGAGCAATGCAGAGCCGTTGTTGTTGACCACCTGAAAGGCTTGTTCCAGGCTTTCTCAAATCATCTTTCACCTCATCCCACAATGTTGCTTGCCGAAGACTTTTTTTGACGGTTTCGTCGAGGTTTTGCCCTTTTTTTACCCCTGTTAGCTTCAATCCTGCTGCTACGTTATCGTAAATCGACATTGTTGGAAAAGGATTCGGCTTCTGAAAAACCATGCCTACTCTTCTGCGAATCTGCACTGGGTCAACGTCGTTTGCGTAAATGTTTTTTCCGTCCAGAAGCACCTGTCCAGACATTTTTGCGCCAGGCACCAGCTCATGCATCCGGTTTAATGTCCGAATGAACGTGGATTTTCCGCATCCTGAAGGACCGATAATCGCTGTAACCACGTTAGCTCTAATTGAGATGTTAATTTCTTTTAAAGCCTGTTTTTGCCCGAACCATGCATTCAGGTTTTCGGTTTTCATTTTTTCAGTTACGCTCATTTGTGTGTCTTCACCTTTTGAGTCGACCTTTACTGGCTATTCTCACGCCTATGTTAAGTGCCAACACTATTAGAATTAACACTAAAGCTGCACCCCAAGCTTGTGCCTGAACTTCTGGTGACGGCTGCCGTGAGTTCAGGAAAATTCTTAGTGGGAGAGCGTCCATTGGCTGGTTAAAGCCTTGGAAGAAGTAGGTGTTGCCCAAAATTGTCAGCAATATTGGCGCTGTTTCGCCTGCAATTCTAGCAACCGCAAGAAGCGTACCCGTGACTAATCCTTGACGAGCAGCAGGCAACACCACGCGAAGAGTGGTTTTCCATTGATGTGCTCCCAACGCCAATGAAGCTTCACGAACTGAGTTAGGCACAAGTTTAAGCGATTCTTCGGTTGTTCTCGCCACGATGGGAATCATCATGAACGAGAGCGCTATGGCGCCTGCGATGGGTGAGAAACTTCCTGTTACGCCGATGACGATTATGCTGAAAGCCGTGATTCCCACAACTATGGAGGGGAACTCCGTGAGCACATCGTTAATAGTCCGCATGGCTGAAGCGTATTTGTTGCTGCCAAATTCGGCTAGATAAACGCCTGACAGTATGCCAATAGGAACCCCAATCAGGCTGGTTAAACCTATTAAAATTAACGTTCCTTGGATGGCTGGGCCTATGCCGCCTTCTAAGCCGTTAGACGTTAGAAAATGGATACTCAATTGCGGTGCACCCCTTACAATAACTTCAAAAAGGATACTTGCCAAGGGGATGACTGCGATAACGACGCAGCAAAGACAGAGGACGTAAGCGACCTTGTTCTTGAACTTCCTAAAACGGTAACTGTTCAGCATTTACTCCACTGCGCCTCCTTTAATCTTCAAGATTCGAGTAACCATTATGTGGGATACTATGTTTATCAGAAGGCTTAGTAGAAGCAAAACTAAACCTGCGCCTATGTAGGCGGATTTTTCCAACGGTGTTGGCGCCTCTAAGAAACCATTGGCTATCAGAGACGGCAATGTCTGCCCTGGCTGGAACAGCGAGGTAGGCATTGCGTTTGGGCCAATAGCGTTGCCTATTACCATCGTGACTGCCATTGTTTCGCCTATGGCTCTGCCTAACCCGAGAATTATGGCGCCTAAAATTCCTGAGCGCCCGTAGCTTAGAACCCAGTGGCGGATTACCTCCCATTTTGTTGCGCCGATGCTGTAAGCGCCTTCGCGGATAGAATCTGGAACTGCGCTGATTACTTCTCTTGAAACGGATGCAACTGTGGGAATAATCATTATCGCCAAGATTATGCCTGCGGTGAAAATGTCAAGCCCAAATGGCGTTCCGCTGAAAATTGGGATCCACCCTAAGGAAGTATTTACAGGTATTTCTATGTAATTTAGGACCCAGAAGCGAAGAACAATCAGTCCCCAGAGACCGAATATTACGCTGGGCACAGCAGCCAGTAGCTCAATTAGGTACGAAACGGGCACTCTGACTGCTTTTGGTGCCATTTCTACAAGAAAAATGGCGATGCCAAGGCTTAACGGTACTCCTATCAAGAGCGCGATACCCGAAGTAACCAGCGTTCCAAGAACATATGGAAGTACCCCGAATGATTCTCTGCCTTCAACAGGGTTCCAGTTTGTCCCCGAAAAAAAGTTAAAGCCATACCGCTGCAAAATCACGGTAGACCCCGTTGCTAAAACATAGACGTTTGCGAGGAGAATAACAGCAGCTGAAGCTACTATTATTCCTGCTGCGACTTTGAATATTTTATCTCCAGTTATCTTTATTTTCATCAGGTCACACTTGCGTTTTTCTTATTAATATTAGAAAAATTGTGGTTGAAGTGCCATAGTCGGCGGTCATGTGCCTAGCTTGTTATCAGTGCTTGACCGTTGAACGTTATCGACCTTAGTGTGGCTTCGTCAATTTGTACCAAGTTTGCTGGAAGCGATGCATACTGTAGACCAGTGGCGAGTTGCTGACCATCGTGTACGACATACCAGACGTAATCCACGATCTGTCTTGCTCTGTCTAGTGTCATGCCTTGGATGACGTTGAGTTCTTGGTATAAGAGCACGTAGGTTGGTGTTACTATCGGGTATGCTTGGTCGCCTGGGGCGTTGAGAATACTAACACTTGACCAGTCGCCGCTGCCTGCTGGTAGCCCGCTTGTTGGAATTGATTGAGCAGCTGCTGTTGTTGAAGCAAGCGATGGTGTGATGAAGTTTCCCGCAGGATTCTGAATTGCAGCTGTGGGCATGCCATTTTGCAGCGCGTAGGCTAATTCAACGTATCCTATGGCATACTGCGTTGTGTTGACTGTTAGCGCAACGTTCGCGTTTCCGCTTGCACCGATTGTCGTACCTGGCCATTGAACTGTTGTGCCGCTTCCGACAGTGCTATTCCATGTAGAACTTACGGCGCTTAAGTATTTGGTAAACCAGTTGGTTGTGCCAGAACTATCGGATCTGCGGACTTTAACTATAGCTTGGTTCGGAAGGTTTACACTTGGGTTTAAGGATGTTATGGCTTGGTCGTTCCAGTTCGTGATGGCGCCCAAGTATATGTTGGCAATGACTGCGCCTGTTAAGTGTAGGCCGGTGGAAACTCCTGGTAGATTATGTGTTATCGTAATTGCTCCGATTGTTTCTGGAATGTGCACCGCGTTTGGCGCTGCGGCTCTTTGGGAGGCAGTTAACGCTGCGTCAGTGCATGCGAAGTCAACTGTTTTGCTTGTGAAGGATGATATGCCTGATCCGCTGCCGACTCCCTGGTAGTTGATTTGGACGTTTGTTCTAATTTGCGTGGTGTAGAGGGTAATTGTGGCGTTGATGAACGGTTGTGGGAACGTGGCGCCTGCGCCGTTCAGTGTAGCGGGACCCGGTGTCGGTGTGGGCGTCGGGGTTGGAGTTGGCGTAGGTGTAATTGACGGAGTTGGTGT
>CAYGYB010000065.1:0-1288 GCA_964354015.1 uncultured Candidatus Bathyarchaeia archaeon | reverse complement strand
ACTGGGTGAAGGGCTTGTTTGTGATACAGGCTGTGACAGATACATATAGCTTAAAACACTTGCTACTACTATGGCTATTGCGACTATTGCTAGAACCATCATTTCTTTTCTATTCATTCTTTATACCTCTCTATATGTTTTTCAGCAATGAGAAAGCCGAGTTTTGTTATATAGTTTCTCGCAATAGTATTGATAGACTATAATGTCTACTATAAACTATATATGTAACGTATTTATTAATAGTCAGTTTGATAGTTTATAGAGGGTTATGTGTATTGCACTCTAGGCAAATTGGAGAAACAAGAAAAGTCCAGTTCACAGGCGGCTCCACGTACATAATATCTTTGCCTAAAAAATGGGTAGACCAAAACCACATCAAAAAAGGAAGCGAGATAAGACTACGCGAGGAAGAAGGCGGCACATTGCTGATCACGCCAACCGACAAGGCGATAGAGCAAACAGCAGAAGAAGCCTTGATTAGAATTTCGCCTAAGGATAATTCTAACTCGGTGATCCGAAAGGTCATCTCTGCTTATCTCGTAGGCTACAGTTTCATTCGCATAAAAGCCGAAAAACAGCAGCAACTGGCGCCACGACAAAGAGATGACATTAAAAACTTTGCACGCCAAATGCTTGTTGGAACCGAAATCGTCACAGACACGCCTTCAGAATTAACCTTACAGGTTTTGTTGAGTTATCCAGAACTTTCCATTCAAAGCGCACTACGAAGAATGAGCATAATAACGTCTTCAATGCATAAAGACGCCATAACTGCACTGAAGACACTTGATTACCCCTTAGCCAAAAGCGTCATAACCACAGACAACGAAGTTGACAGGTTCACCCTTTACATAATCCGCCAGCTGAAAACTGCTGTGCAGAATCCGCGGATAATCAAGGAAATAGGCTTAACCAACGCTAGAGCTTGCTTAGGTTATCGTTTAGTAGTGAAATCCGTGGAAAGAACAGCAGACCACGCAGCCAGCATAGCAGAAAACATTTTGCCTCTAAAGCGGCGGTTAAGCACCGAAGTTACCGAAAAAATTGAAAAAATGAGCGAAATAGCCATGTTCATGTTTGAAACCGCCATAGAAGCGCTTCTGAAACAGGATTTCAACCTTGCCGAGAGCATAATCGAGAAAACCACCAATGTTGCCCTGCTGGAAAAAGAAGCTGTAACCGCTTCTCAAAAAATCGACATCGAGGAAGTGGCAAACCTGCGGTTAATAATCGAAAGCGTAAGACGCACAGCAGAACACGCCGCTGACATCGCAGAGATTGTGCTTAA
>CAYGYB010000064.1:0-7152 GCA_964354015.1 uncultured Candidatus Bathyarchaeia archaeon | reverse complement strand
TCAGGAACCAACGCGTCAACAATCTGATACTCAGAAATCTTCAAACCACTCAAGAAAACCTCATCAATAGACGTAATCTTGCCTTCCTGAATCATCTTACCCAAACGCGTCCTAGGAACCCACGTCTCTAAACTCGCAGTTTCCCTGTCCCTTCCTCTGCCTTTAGACATCATGCTTTCTCAACCTTCTTCTTACTAACTTTTTTATCAGCTTTCTTCTCAGCTGGCTTAGCTTTCAACGTAGCTTTAGGCTTAACTTCAGCCTTAGTCTCAGGCTCAGCTTTAGGCTCAGCCTTAGCTTCAACCTTAACCTTAGCCTTAACCTCAGCTGGTTTAGCCTTAGGCTTAGCTTCAACTTTAACCTCAGCCTTAGCCTCAACCTTAGCACCAGCCTTAAACGACGCAGCAATCTCAGCCTTAACCTTCGCAAAATGTTCAGGAAGCTTCTCAGGAGAAAGCTTCGCCGCCAAATACTTCGAGAACTTCGCAGAATAAACCTCAGAACCAGCGCCTAAACTCTTCCCATACTTAGCAATGTGCTCGCCCTTCAACATGTCCTTAACAATCTTCACCTCATCATGAGGAACAACTACGCCAGCATCCACAACCCCGCTTAACACCGCAAAAAGCTTCGAACCCTTCGTCGGCGCAACCAACCCAATATCCAAAATAGCTCCACTGGCACCTTTAGCTTTAGCTTTCAACCCGCAGAGAAAACCAGTAAGATACGCCGCTGGAACATTACCAGTCGGAGCCTTCCAACCAAACTTCTTCAATTCTTTACTGTGCGCCGCAGCCAAAACCACATCACCAATAGGCTTAGCGGCAACTATCTGAACAGACGCGTTCTTAAGCGAGTTACGAGCCACAACCCGCAGCTTCCCAGAAAGCACCAAAGCCTTCCGCGCCTGATAATCAGTCTTACCTTCTCTTCTGCGCCGCAAAGCAACACGATAACGAGCATTTCGCGCCATTAACGTTTCCTCCACAAATCATGTGCTTTTAAATAACGCTCCAAATCGCCAATCGACTCAAACTTGCCACTGCCAGCCATCCGATACATCTGAGTGTACGTAGTCTCAGCAATAACACGGTTCGCCTTCAACTCACGCAGCTTCCGCCTCAAAGAACGAATCTTGGTCATCCACACTTCTTTGCGCGAAATCTTCGCAAACCCGCTCCCAGTGCGGCTGCCTGGACCTTTGCGTCTTCCCTTCCGCTTCTTTCCCTGAATAGTCTTCGCTCGACCACGACTGATACCTTGCTGCGGCAAAGACACGATAATCTTCTCATGAATCATTTTTTTAATTTCATCGCGAGTTATGGCGCCTTCAACATCGCTAACACGTGCAGGGTCAATCCACACGCGGTTCTGCCCAACCTTCAAAATTTGCGCTGCCAAACGCCTTTGGCTGTTAAGATTCGTCATTACTCTTTAGCCTCCTTAGTTTTAGCAGGCTTTTTGGATTTTTTCGGCTTCTCCGCTTTTTCCTTTGCTGGTGACTCCTTCGCTTCTTCCTCAACTTTCTTCCGCGTTTTCTTCGGTTTCTCCGCCTTCTCCACTGGCTCCTTCTGTTCCTCCGCAGACTTTTCCTCTGTCGCCTCTGCCTCAGCTTCTTCTTCAACAGGCTCCTTAACTTCCCTAACGTTCAAAACAACCACGTTGCGCTCCTCAGCTGCAGCTATAATCTGCGCCCGCTTCTTCTTGCCAACCGTATGCGCAATCCGAACAGCCTGAGTAGCCAAGTCAACAGCAGAAACCTCTTGCACGTTATGCACTAAAACTTCCCTGTACCCCGAAGGATGAAGCCCTCTGGCAACTTTAGGTCCCTTGTACCCAGTGCTGACGGACGGCGGCCACCCCTTAATCTTCCTCCGCATCTTATTATCCAAACCGCGGGGTCTACGCCAGTTCTTCTTCAACTTCAAGTACCGCCAACTCTCGCCCCTAGCAAACTCGGGTTTCTTCGCTTTGGCGCGTGCCCTCGCCTTAAGTGCCTTCCGCTGCGGATGCGCTTTTCTTTCTGCCATTTTACGCCATACCCTCGTTTTGTTCGTAAACGTATATGCCGTCCAAGAAAACACGCGGATCCTTCTTCTTCACTTTCGTAGCTTGCTCGATGTTCGCGGCAGTCTGACTAACATCCTCCAAGTTCAAGCCTTGAACCACTATGTCTTCACTTTCGACTTTAATCTGAACATCACCGATAATCTTCACCTTCCGCGCTCGCCTTTCGCCAGTGAAGTTTTCAATCAAAACGGATTTGCCTTGAACTTTAGCTGAAATCGGAAAGTGAGAAAACACGATTTTAAGCTTGTACGAAAAGCCCTTTTGAACGCCAGTAATCATGTTTTGAATGTGAGAGGAAATTGTGCCCACTAACGCAGCTTCTTTCTTGCGGGGCCATTCAGCCCAAACGCGAACTGTCTGCCCCTCAGTCTCAATGGATATGGGAACATAAGAAAAATCCCGCGTCAAAGTGCCTTTAGCACCTTTAACCGTAACGATTTTTCCTGCAAGGGTCACCGATGCACCATCAGGAACTTGAATTATTCTGGAAATTTCTGGCAGCCGCATCACAAACACTCCGCTAATAGACGAAGGCTAACAGTCTGCCTCCGACGTTTTTTTCTTCTGCTTCCCTGTGGGCGATAACGCCTTTTGGAGTTGAAACCACCATTATTCCCACATCTCTTGACGGAAGGAACTTCTTCTCCCAACTTTCGAATCCGCCAACTTTGACGGGGAAGCGGGGTTTGATAGCGCCGCACTTGTTTATTCGCCCTAAAAGTTGAACTTTAAACTTTCCAGAGCGTCCGTCATCGATAAACTCGAATTCTCCAATGTAACCGTTCAACTGCATTATCCGTAATACTCTGCCTAAAAGTTTAGAGGCGGGGCTAATGATACACTCGCGCTTGTTGCGCATCTCATTGTTTATGACGGTTATCAAACCGTTCGCCAAAGTGTCCATCTTGCCACCTCATTACTCATATTTTTTAAACCCAAGTTTGGGTGCTGCCTCTCTAAAACAATGCCTACATAAATATAAATTGTAACGTCGGATAATGGGTCCGTAAGAACCGCATCTAACGCAAGGTCTCGCGCCTTTGCCGTACTTCCTTTCTTTTTTCAATTTTTGTTTAGCCATTTAGTCTTCCCCTGTTTTAGACGATTTCCACTCCTAACGTTTGCTTGACAAAAACAACAGCCTCTTCGGGAGTCAAAACATGTTTAGAACCAAGCTGCGCCTTTCCTTTTCTGCGGTTTTTCACGCGGTACCCAGGACGGCTCATGGAGACACAGACATCCATTCCGAAAATGCCCACGTCAGGGTCGTATTTCACGCCTGCTATTTCAATATGCTCCTTTATACCGAAAGCAAAGTTGCCTTGCCTGTCAAAAGATGACCGCAAGATTTTGTTATCAACAACAGGCAGAACTTTCTTCAGGAAATCAATCGCCTTCTGTTTTCTCAGCGTCACAACACAAGCGATAGGTTCACCTTGCCTTATTCCAAAATCTCTAATCGTTTTCTTGGCCTTTTTCTTAACGGGCGTCTGATTCGTCAATTCCTTCAGCACTTTCGAGGCGTTTTCCAGCGGTTCGCCCGATTTTCCAACGCTAAGGTTGACGACAACTTTCTCAATTCTTGGTTTAAGCATGGGCTGCTCTTCCCACTGCTTAAGCATCGTATCCTCAGACAGAGGAAGTCGCCTCCAGTGATGATATGAGAGATTGAGTTGCACCTATGGAAAAAACGAAGTCTAAGATTGTTTGATAGCGAGTGCCTTTTTCATCTTCGATTACAACAAGGGCGTTTCTGCGTTTCTTTGCCTCGGTCTTTTCAATCTCAACTATGCGCCCCTGTTTGCCAATGTTCTTTCCGCCAGTTATAACCGCCAAGTTGCCTTTTTTGGTTTTTAGGTGATCAACTACTTGTTTTTCGGGAAGACTTAGCTTTAATACATCAAAGGTCTCATATTTGACTTCTTGCGGCTTCTCTGAGTCCGCTGCTTTTGCGAGTAGGTTCGACCCGTCATGCAGAGCGATTTGCACATGGCCATTCTTAACTGTGGCTTTGTCTTCGACTCTGCACAGTTTAAAACTTGCTTCTTCTTTGCTGATTGGATTAAGAAATAGACCTTTATGGAAGGACGTTATCCTGAAAAACTTGTTCAAATCAGGTATTGAAATTACATCCATCAAGCCAACGGGGAAATCATCTTTTCGCCGGACTTTTCCGTCAACGTAAACTTTGCCCTCCGAAATTATTGTTTTGGCTTCTTTTCTGGTTTTAGCTACCTCAAGAATGTCGCGGAGAACTAGTGCGAGAGGTAAACAATTTTCAAGGGAGTGAGGTCCAGAGGAAGGTTTCACTACCCACGAGAATTCTTTTCTGTGAAGAGGCCAGAACCTCGGCGCTGGATTACGCTTTAGCCTTCCTGTTTTTCCTTTTTTGCCCATTTATGTTCCTCCTTCTTTTTCTTCTGAGGCGGTTTTACGCTTAGTCCGCGTTTTCTTCGCCGTCTTCGGCGCTTTCGGCTTTTTCTCTTTTTCGGTTAATTTTTCTTCTTCTGTTGGCGCTATCTCTTTTTTCTTTTCCGGGGCAGGTTTCTTTCGCGCCTTTGTTGGCGCCTTTGCCGGTTTAGCTTTCGGTTTTGCCTTCGCAGGTTTCTCTTCAATAACGGCTTTTGCTTCAGCGACTTTTTCTTTCACTTTAACGGGTTTTTCTTCGGCTGCTTCTTCCAATTTTGCTGCTTCCTTCACTTCTTTTTCTACTTTCGCAGCCTTCGCTGGAGGTTTCTCCACTGCTTTCTCTACTTTCGCCGCTGCTTTATGCAGTGCTTCTTTTCTGTCAACGATTGCTTTTCGCCATTTGTCGTTAAGATTCAGGTTCTTTATCATAACCTTTGACGGGTGCACGGGAAGAAATATGGCTGTTCCGTCAACTTTCTCGCGTGTTAAGCCTTCAAGGTAGATTCGGTAGTTTTTCAGGTCTACCCGCGAGATTTTTCCTTCAAATCCTTTGTTGTCTCCGCGCATTATGTGAACGGTGTCGCCTTTTCGTACAGGGAGAGTTTTAACGCTTTTTGACGCGGCAAGTTGCGGCGAGAGAGGCGCAGCCATAAGTTTATGGCGCAGGTGAGCAGGCGCGTTATGGAGCAGTTTTCGCTGTTTTCTTGGGTCTTTAATGCGTTTTGTTGCTTGCATTCATCTTCACCTATATTATTATGCTGGAGGCGCTTGCTATTCGTGGCCATCTTTCAGCAGCTTCTCTGGCTACTGGTCCGCGAATTTCTGAGCCTTTCATTTCGCCGTCAGGAGTTATTATCACCGCTGCGTTATCTTCGAATTGAACCCAGATGCCGTCAATTCTTCTGAAAGTTTTCTTCTGTCTCACAATCACGGCTTGAAAAATCTTCTTTCTCATATCAGGCGTTCCTTGCCTGACAGAAACAGTAACTTTGTCGCCTATCGTGGCGGACGGATAACGCCTCAAGCGACCTTTATAGCCCATAGCTTGGATCAAACGCAACCGTCGCGCTCCAGTGTTATCGGCGCACTTCAGAATCGAGCCAGCTAAAAGGCCTCTCGAAATTTTCTGTCCGTGCCCAAGCATTCCCTTTGCAACTAGCGCTCTGTGTTTCGCCTTCGCCGCCATTTTACTTCGCCTCCAGTTTCTCCACAACAACAAAGGAGACTGTCTTGCTGAGGGGGCGGCATTCAGCTACGCGTACTCTGTCGCCTTCCTTCGCGTCTATGCACGGCGGGTTGTGCGACGGAATGTGACTGCGCCTTCGCTCATACCTCACAAATTTAGGTAAGAATTGGAGGTATTCGCGTTCCACGATAACGGTTTTGTCCATTTTTGCGGTGACGACGACGCCATCCAGTATGCGTCCTCTTACTGGGAGCGTTCCATGGAATGGGCAATTCCTGTCATCGCAAGATTTTTTAGGTTTCTTAAAATTTAAGGACATTACCATAACCTCTTTATGCTTTTTTTGAGGCGGTCTTCGGGTCTTCCCACGAGAAGTTTGCCGTCGATTTCGGCGATTGTTCCGTCGGGAAACTTGAAGTGGAAAACAGCTGAGTCTTTTATTACGTTTTTCGCTTTTCCTGCATGCAGGATCGTGAAGGTGTTTTTTGTTTCGTTAATTACTTCGCCGGATAATCCAATATAGTTTGTATGTTGGCTTTTGGCGATTTTTCCTTCGGTTCCGATGAATTCGCCGCGTATAATGTCAGGGGTTACTTTCATTTCGTCTTTTTCTCCTTTGTTTTCGGTGTTTTCTCCGTTGTCTTTGTCTCTGTCTTTTCAGGTTCCTGTTTTTTCTCGTTCTCTATTGTCAGTATTTGAGCTATGGTTTTGCGTAGTTCTCTTATTCTGGCGGGGTTTTCCACGGCGCCGCCTGCGCTGATCATTGTTTTTAGTCTGGATAGTTCTGTTTTTAATTCGGAAATTTTCTTGGTTCGTTCTTCAGAAGTCATTCCGCGGATTTCTTTAAGTCTCATTATGGGCATTTACTCGGTTGCCTCCTCAGTTTTGCCCGTTTCTTCGGTTTTCTCTTCGATTTTCTCCGCAGCTTTTTCTTCAGCGACTTTTTCTTTCACTTTAACGGGTTTTTCTTCTACGGCTGCCTTTACTTCTTTTTCTACTTTCGCGGCCTTCGCTGGAGGTTTCTCCGCTACTTTTTCAGCTTTCTCTTCAGCTGTTTCTGCGGTTTTCTCTTCGATTATCTCTTCAGTTACCTCTTCAGCTTTCTCTTCAATTTTCTCTTCGGTCTTCTCTTCAACTTTCGCTTCAGCTTTTTCTTGAGGCACTTCTTCTACTTTTTCCTCAGACGGAGGCAGTTCAGAAACAATTTGGATTTTGTCAGGGAACACAGCGTCTGGAGGCATCAGCTTGACGCGAACGCCAATGATGCCAGGCTTAAGCTGAACGTGAATTTCGGCTTTTCGCATATACCTCAATGCTGGTTCGCCGCATCTTGGGAAGTAGCCTGCGCGGAACTTTTCGAACCTAGCTCTTTCGGTTCGCAGTTTGCCGCTTATCACAATTTCCACGCCTAAAGCTCCTGCATCCATAACTTGGTTCAAAGCCCAAAAACCAGCGCGTCTGAAATGAACGCCTCTTTGCAGGGCTGA
>CAYGYB010000063.1:0-7187 GCA_964354015.1 uncultured Candidatus Bathyarchaeia archaeon | reverse complement strand
ATGCCTTCTCGTGAAGTAGTGGTGAGTTGCTGTTGTAGTGTTCGCTTTTCTATAGATTCAAGTTTCCCTTTCATGAGTTTTAGCGCAGCGATTTGTTCTTCACTTACTTCTTCATAAGCCGACTTGATTTCTTTCGGGTTTACTCTGAGGTTTTGGACATTAAGCTTAGCTCCATCAAACCTACGTGCGTAATATAGTAATCCAGCGTCGCCTTGCTCTCTGACTCGTTGTATTATCTTTTTGACTTTTTTTTCAAGGTCTGCGTTGTCTTTTGCGTCTGTTGCTTTTATTCTTTTGAACCAGTCTGGAGGCAGTGCTTGTGCTTTCCAAACTTTTATTTCGAGTCGGTTCTGCACTTGGTTTCTCTCCGTTTTATCTCGTCCAGCGCCAGCACCTGCCGCGGTTCGTAGACCACTATTCCCTGAGCGAGTTTGCGGATTTTGGGCAATAGTTCTATTAGGCAGTCTCTTTCGATGACTGTGTTAACGCTGCACCAATCCTCGTCCGCCAATGGCGCTATCGTCGGGTTCTTCAATGCCGGCAGTTCTGTGAGCAACCTCTGAAGATTTGCCTTTTTAACGTTCACGAATATGTGAATTCTCTTGGATCCGTCTACTACGCCTTTCAGCAGCGTTAAGATGTCGTAGATTTTCTCGCTTTTCTCTGGGTCCTCCAAGGCATTCTTGTTTGCAATGAGCACTGCGGAGGATTGCATCACTGTGTCTATAATTTTCAGGTTGTTTGCGTCTAGTGTGGAACCCGTTTCTGTAACGTCGATAATGCAGTCTGAGTTTTCTGGCGGTTTGGCTTCTGTGGCGCCGAACGACAAGAATATTTTCGCCCGTGGGTTGTCGCCTTTCTTCCACCAAGGCGTCACTATCAGCGGTTCTGAATCGCCGAAACGTTTTCGGTAGGTAGGTTTGTTCTTTATGTATTCTGCGGCAATGTTCAAGTATTCCGTGGAGACGCGGAAGTTCTTTCCTTTGCTCCATACTTCTTCCATGAAGTCGGATATTGAGGTTGTTTCGCTCACGTTTTTGGGCACGGCTACGATTAGGCTGATTTTTCCGTACTCCAAGTCCTGTAAGGTTTCCACGTCAGTGCGGGTTTCGCGGATCCAGTCTTGACCAGTGATGCCTATATCTTGCAAGCCTTCGCTGACGAAGACAGGTATCTCTTGGGGTCTAAGGATTTTCAAATCGATTTTCGGGTCATTTATCGCTGGTCTATACGTGCGTTCTTGCCCTGAAACTTTGTATCCTGAACGCTGCAGGATTTCGAAGGTTGCCTTGGCTAAAGAGCCAGCTGGTATGGCAAATTTTACTTTTTCCATTTTTCATCACCTAGTTTTTTCATTAACGTAACATCAAGCGTCGTTGCTACATGGGACTTGATGTTTTTGGGGAAAATGGCAGTTTTTCTTTGAGGGAACATGCGTAGTTCAGAATAAGTTTTCGCATTTAAGCGCATATAGGCTTTGCTGCTAATGAACGCAATCGCCTTGTATGAACGCAATCCCTCATCTTGTACCACTGAACCGCACTAACCTCCAGCCTGCCTAATAAACATATCTTCAAGTTCATGGGTTAATTACGCGCCAGAATCACCATTCAGGACAGTTTTGAGGCTCTATTGCTTGTTTAACGCTCTTTGCAAAGCGGCAATAACGTTTTGTTTGCCCATCGCAAGTATGTACGGTCCCAGTCGCGGTCCCTGTGGTGCACCCATCAGGATCATATACAGCGTTTTGAAAAACCCGCTAGGCGGCAAGCCACTGGTTTTAGCCGCGTTAAAGATGGCGTTTTGTATCTTTTCTGGCTCGTTCTCAGCGTCCAAGGTCTTAAGCAATCCTGCAATAGCGTTTCTTTCTTCGTTTGAGAGGTTCACAGCGCTTTCTTTTATCTCTTCAAAGTCGTGCGTCCAGTTGAAAGCGTACTCCATGCGCCTTACCAAATCCTCGTCAAGCCGCTGGCTCTTCTGCAGGTAACCATAGCTTTGAAGTTTTTCAGTTATGAACTCGGTTGGGCAGTCCTTAGGCGCCATTTTAGCTAAAAACGTCAACAGGTTATAGGGCGCGTGAACGCTTGGTTTAGAGGGCGGTTTCATGCCCCAGCAGTACTCGTATAAGCCGCGGAGCTTCACAAGTGTCTTCTCGTCTTTAACTGGTTTCTTGCCAAAATAAACATCCTCCAAAGAATCCAGCTCGCTCATGTACGCGGGAATATCTGAAATGTCCAGAGTGCGCGTGCCCACAAACCGTTTCAGCATAAGCAGAAGTAGCGCTTGCGGTGAACCGTAGCGGAACCAAACTTGCGGGGTGAAAACGTTGCCTGCGGATTTGGAGATTTTCCGTCCGCCCTTGTCTAAGAACATTTCGTACCGCGCGTGTGACGGCGGCTCGAAACAGAGGATTTCGCGGCAGATGCGGTCGTTTATCCGCACTGAATCGGCGATGTCTTTGCCGTAAGCTTCAAACCGTATGTCCAAGGCTTTCCAGCGTGCAGCAAACTCGCTTTTCCAGCTTAGTTTGCCGTCGCCGCGGGCGATGTCTGCTTCGCCTTTGTGTCCGCAACCCGCGATAAGTTTGCCTCGGATTTCTAAGCCTTCGCAGGAGTAGAGAATTTTATCCGTTTTTGGAAAATACTCTAAGGCTTTGGTGGTGTATATGCGCCCGCACTTCTCGCAAACGGGGAAGAACGGCAGCACCTCAGTGTAGCGTTCTTGACCTACTTCTTCTTTGACGATTTCGCCGACTTTCTGAGCATTCGAAAGTATCGTTCTAACCTCGTTAAGCAGCAAGCCTTTCTCGTAAACTTCTTTTGCAGACAAGTAACTGTACTGGATGCCGCACTTGTCTAAAGCTTCCAGCAACAGCGAACTCATGTGTTTGCCGTAGCTTTCATGGCAGCCAAACGGGTCAGGAATGCTGGACACGGGAAACCCCAGATACCTCTCTAACGTTTTCGGCAGTCCAGCGGGAACCTTCCGCAACCCGTCTTTGTCATCGCAGAAGGCAACCAACTCGGAGTTGAAGCCCATGTCCTTCAAGGCTAAAGTAACAGCGTAGGAGCGGGCAGCGTCGCCGAGGCTTCCGATGTGCGGAAAACCTGAAGCGCCAAGTCCCATCTCGGTCTTAACTTTCTCCAAGCTTCTGCCCAGTTTCCGCTCTCTAACGATTACCTTTTGTGCCATCATGTCGTACCATGTGCCGCGACCGATTGACTTCTCGCTCATTTCAAATCTAGCTCTGTCACAGCATAACCTCGAATAGAAATAAAAACGTTACAGAAATATCAAATAAAAAAAGGAAGGAAATTATAGTTTGGCTCCGCAGTTCGGGCAGAACTTGACTCCTGCTTGAACTTCAGCTTTGCATTTTGGACACTTAACTGTCGCCTGCAACGGGGTTCCACAGTTTGAACAGAACTTTGCGCCTGCAGCGTTTGCTGTACCACATTTCGGACAGTTTATGCTACCCTGCGCCTGTGGCGCTTGTAGTGGTGCACCGCAATTTCCGCAGAACTTCGTTGTCTGTGGATTTTGGAAGCCACACTTAGGACACAGCACCATCACCTGCGCTGCCGCTTGACCTGCTGGCTGCTGTAGCACCTGCGGTAGTATTACCGCTCCTGCGCCTATTGCTCCTCCTGAACTCTTAGACAAGCTTTCAGATGACTTCTGAACGGTTTCCATCCTGAGAACTTCTGCCCCACTGACTCCAGTTTTTATGTAGAATAGTCTGTCACGCCACTCTGGGGTTGTGTCGATTCCTTCAAACTTCTCATCTATCAGTTCAAGCCCGATCCGCGAGAAAGCATCAAACAGCACATTCTTCGAAAGCAAACTCGTCTCATCAAGCTTACCGTACACTTCTGCAAGCGAGTATTGGCTTAAAGTGTCAATGAGCCGCTCGTTCAAGTAGCCTCTGAGGAAGTTTTGCAGTTCGTCAGTTGTGAACGCGCCCTGTCCGCCTACAACTTCGTTGACAAAGAGGTTTGGCTCCTCAACTCTGAACCAGAAGCCTCCGAAGAACTTCAAAGGCGCAAGCTCTTTCGTTTGTCCTTGAGCGCCGAATTTTCCTTGGAACTGTTTCAGCGAAACAAACACGACGGTTGCTGTAAATGGAACTTTGTTGAATCCTGCAATCTTCGAGAAAATCTTCGTCAGCAATGGCAAATTCGCCGTTGTCAACGCATGGCGCCCTGCTCTGAACACATCATAAGCTTTGCCATCTCTAAAGAAAACGGCTGCTTCGTATTCGTGAACGATTAGGTTATCGCCCCACGCTATTTCTTCATTAGGGTATTTCCAAACCATGTCGCCTTCTCTCGCTCCGACCCACTCAATAACTTTTGGCATTTTACGCTTCACCTCCCAATCCTCGGAGAAGGCTTGACCGTTCGTCAACTAGCCTATCGAGCTCTTCAACCTTAGCTATCAGTGCATCCATCGCTGTTCGCCACTCGTCTGTGCCCGGGGTAATGCTGCCAGCTTTTTCAACGTCAGTTTTCACTGCTTCTGCCTTTTCTATGACGCTCACATCGTGCTGGATGACGGAGTCAAGCTTGTCCTCTTTGACTTTGACAGCGTCGAACATGCCCGCGTACCCAGCGACTGCTCTGTCTATGCGTTGAGTAACCCTGTCAAGCCTAGCGTTGAATGCATCAAACCTGTAGACGTCGTCGCTTGAAAGTTTCTGGACAGCTGAAGGGTTGGCAAAGGTTCTTCGGAAAGCGGTTTTTGCGGCTTTAAGCCTGTTTACTGCTTCCATTCTGACTAGGCGGTCGCTTTCTCTTCTTAGTTCTTTTTCTTTGTAGCCTCTGTATCCTGGAATGTAGCCCATGATTTTTTCAAGAAGGCCTCGTTCTCCACGAACTTTTCCTAAATAGTCTTTTCCACTCATTTTTTACTCCTCTGGTATGCAACAATACCTATGATGGCTATAACAATTGCCAGAATACCCAATATGACAAAGGGGCTTATCGTATAGAACGCGAATATAATGGCAACAGCAAACATTATGCTGCCCCAAACTAAATAGTAAGTGGAATCCTTTCTCGCTATGAGCGAGTAGGCTAATGTGTAGATTCCGAGAGGCCCAAAAATCCATGCTGGAAGGTTGAAAAGATTAAAGGGAAGAAGTGGCAAACTGTAAACTATTGCGGCAACACCGATGGATACAACAAGAACGATGAGCGCGCCTGCACCGTAATCTAAAGGCTTTGAAGGTGCTTTCTGGTCGGTTTTCATTGTATCCCTCGTGCACGCATGTTAATTTTAGTATGGAGTTGACTCTCGCTTTTAAGAGTTTAGCTAAAATATTCCGAAGCCTTTTTGCGGTATTTCGCCTTTTACCACCGTGCCTGTGGCGCCGTCTATTAGTAGCTGGTAACTTTGGCCTCTGTACTCGTATTTTATGAACCATATTGGCGCGTGCAAGTAAACTGCCTGTTTCACGTTAAAATCAGTGCGCACTTCAACGATTTTGTCTACATCCTGCTGGAGAAGAAAGCGGTGGTGCGCTTCAATTTGCTGTTTGGCAAGGTCTATGGCTTCATCCCTGTCGATTTCGCTGTTCAAAATTTTCGCGAAACCTTCGATTCGCCTGAAGTCATAAGGCATTTTCCCTTCTAAAGGGACATCGTATTCCCGCGTTGGAAACTCTGTCGCTTCTCTCGCCAGAACAAGCCAGTTATACTCTTTCTCAATCGTTCCTTCTTTCACGATTGACGGCGTTATGCGCTCAAATATGCCCTTATAGGTGCTTTTGGCTTCGATGGAAACCACCCAGAAAGGCAAGTAAACAAGACTTTTCTCAGTAATCTTTGATTTTTTGGCAAGGTCAGACGGCTTCAAAAAGCCTGAGCGCATCCAATCGCGTATGGGCGTTTCGATTTGCGTTTCATCATACTTATTCAGTAGCAAGGAATGCTCAAAAGTGAAGGCTTGTCCAGTTTCTACTACAGTTGTAAAGCCGCAATATTTGCAGGTGGCTATTATCTCGCCAGGCGTAAAATCCACAGGCGCCCCGCAGTGGGAGCATCTGATGCCCTCGGCTACAACCATTGGCTACGCCTTCAGTTTTTCTCTTTTAATTATTTCCCTTCCCACTATGACGCCTGAAGCGGAAGCTTGAATTAAACCTCTAGTCACGCCGGCGCCGTCGCCGATGGTGAACATGTTGTGGATTCGGGTTTCCAAGGCATTATTCAATTCCAAATGTGAAGAGTAAAACTTCACTTCTATGCCGTAGAGAAGAGTGTCTCTTGAGTGAACTCCAGGCGCGATGACGTCTAAGGCTTGAAGCATCTCGCGTATGTCGGATAAGTATCGGTAGGGCAAAACGAAGCTTAAGTCGCCGGGCGTAGCGTTCTTCAACGTTGGCGTGACTACGCTGCGGGCGATTCGTTCATGTGTTGAGCGCCGCCCCAAAACCAGGTCGCCCAGACGCTGCACCATGACTCCGCCGCTGAGCAGGTTTGAAAGTCTGGCAACGTATTTTCCGTAAGCTATCGGTTCCTTGAAGGGCTCCGTGAACGAAGTGCTTACGAGAATAGCGAAGTTCGTGTTTTTTGTTTTTCTTTCCGCGTAACTCTGTCCGTTGACGGTTAATACTCCGTCGTAGGATTCTGTTGTGACTTCGCCATAGGGCGAGACGCAGAAGGTTCGAACTTGGTCGTCAAAACCTCGCGAGTAATAAACAAGCTTCGGCTCATAAAGAGCCTTAGTAAGCTCTTCCATAACCGACGCTAAAACCTCAACTCTTACGCCAACGTCAACGGGGTTGTTCACGGTTCTTAAGCCGTGTACTTGAGCTTCTGTCTGAAGCCACTCGGCACCGCTTCTGCCCGGCGCGATTATCACGTATTTGCCCGTGAATTTTTCGCCATTGACGGTTTCAACGCCTGTGACCATTTTGTTTTCCGTGATGATGCTTTTAACGTCTGTTTTGCTTTGGAATGTGATTTTGCCGTTTAGTTCTCGGCGCATTCGCCGCAGGGTTTCAGCGCATTTCTCTGTGCCCATGTGGCGGATTCTCTGTCTGACGAGTTTTAATCCTGCCAAGGAAGCTTTGCGTTCGATTTCATCTACTTTCTCGGTGTCTCCGCCGTAAACGTGCTCGTCTGCGCCGTATTTCAGGTAAACGCCGTCAACGTATTTTATGAGTGTTTCAAGTTCTTTGTGTG
>CAYGYB010000062.1:6003-7212 GCA_964354015.1 uncultured Candidatus Bathyarchaeia archaeon | reverse complement strand
TAGCAGAATGACCTTGTCTGTTTTCCGTCACCATAAACAGTTATCGGTTCACCAGTCAACGCCTGCAAGATAAAACGTGACATAGCCCTACCATACAAACCGTCTTCTCTCAAGCGTGGGCCATAAGAATTGAAAATTCTGGGAATTCTCGCATCCAACCCATACTGTTTAACATACGCCATCAACAGCGCTTCCGCGAACCGTTTTCCCTCATCATAACACGACCTAGGCCCAATCGGGTTGACTTTTCCCCAGTAAGTCTCAGGCGTAGGCACAACCTCTGCGTCGCCATAAACCTCTGAAGTTGAAGCAAACAGCAAAGTCGCATCGTTTTTCATAGCTAACTCAGCCATTTTCTCAGTGCCAAAAGCGCTAGTCTGCAGCGTCTCAATCGGATGCACTTGATATTCGTCAGGAGACGCATGCCCCGCCATATGAAGAATAGCGTCAAATTTTTCTTTACTCTTAAACGTGCAAACATCAGACTTCATCATCTTAAACTTCGGGTTCTGCATCAAGTGGTCGATGTTCTTCATTCTTCCAGTAGATAAATCATCTACAACTGTGACTTCTGCGCCAAAACTAACCATCACATCGCAGAGCCAACTGCCAATGAAGCCAGCGCCACCCGTAACCAACACTTTTTTCCCCTCAAAAACATCACCTTTAACGGCACTCTTTATTGTTTCAATGTCTTCACGAATTATCTCATCCATCATCAGTTTTGTCTCCTACCAAAACGCTGATACGACAGCTCCAACGCTTCCCAATACCTTTCAGGGCTGCCAATGTCCAAATGCGCATAACTCCCATCCAACTTAACCGCATAAACCTTCAACCCCCAGTCAACAAGCTTCTGAATAGCGTCCGTCAACTGAATCTCCCCATTCTTCCCAGGCTCAACAACACCAAGCGCCTTAAAGATAACTGGCTTAAAAACGTACATCGCCATAATCGCCAAGTTTGTCGCTGGCTTCTCGGGTTTCTCAGTCACGGCTTTAACTTTAATGACCCCCGATTCCACTTCGTCGCCTTCCACAATCCCGTACTGCCGCGGATTCTCAATCTCCAACACAATAAAAGCAGCATCCGCATTAAAACGCTCGTACACATTCAGCAGTTTCTTGATGTAATCCATCTTCTTCGAAATTATGAAACTGTCCCCAGCATGCACCAAACAATCTTCGTTTTGCACGAAAGGCTGCGCCA
>CAYGYB010000062.1:0-5903 GCA_964354015.1 uncultured Candidatus Bathyarchaeia archaeon | reverse complement strand
GGCTTCACTGACGCATCACCGTTTAATGTTGCAGAAAAAATTGGAAGCATCTCCTTAGGTTGCTCTTTAGTTGCTGGGAACAGCCGCGTTCCAAAACCTGCAGCTGGAATCACAACTTTACGAATCATTTGGCATCCTGCTAGCCTGTTTCTAACATAACTGATATATGTCTAATGTAAAAACTCGAATACTCTGCTGAGCTGAGGAATTGGATTTATGAGAAAACTAAACATATCTGTTCTAGGCATAGGCTACGTAGGCTTGTGCACTGCCGTTGGATTTGCAAGCAAAAAATACACAGTCATCGCTTCAACTCACGACGCCGAAAAAGCCGAAAAAATAAACAAAGGCATCTCACCATTCCATGAGCCTAACCTTCAAAAACTACTCGAAGAAACCATTCAAAACGGCTACCTCAAATGCTTAACTAACCAAACAGAAAAAGCCGTTCTTGAAACAGACATAACCTTTAACGCCGTAGGAACGCCGAGCAATCCAGATGGCAGCATAGACCTCCAATTCATAGAAACATCCGCACACGGCATAGGTCAAGCGCTCAGACAAAAGAGTACATATCACGTGGTAGTGGTGAAAAGCACTGTTGTACCTGGAACAACTCAAGACCTCGTTAAGCCAATCCTAGAAAAAGAATCCAAAAAGAAATGCGGTTTAGACTTCGGTTTATGCATGAATCCTGAATTCCTGCGCCAAGGCTCCGCGTTTGAAGACACGGTGCACACTGACCGCATAGTCATAGGTGAATACGACAAAAAATCTGGCGATACCTTAGAAAACTTGTACAAAGACTTCTACGGCAAAGATATACCACCAACAATTAGAACCACCCTATCCACAGCCGAACTAATCAAGTACGCCAGCAACTCGCTACTTGCCACCAAAATCAGTTTCATCAACACAGTAGCCAACATATGCGAAAAAATCCCAAACGCAGACGTAAAAACCGTAGCCACAGCAATGGGACTAGACAAAAGAATCGGTCCCCTATTCCTAAACGCCGGTCTAGGCTACGGCGGCTCATGCTTCCCCAAAGACGTAAAAGCCCTGATAGCATATTCAAAAAACCTCGGTTACAGCCTCGAACTTCTAGAATCCGTCGAAAACGTAAACAAAACCCAACCATTGAAAGCTGTTCAATTCTGTAAAACGCTACTCGGCAACCTTAAAGGCAAACGCATAGCAATTTTAGGTTTAGCGTTCAAAGCAGACACAGACGACATGAGAGAAGCCCGCGTCATCCCAATAATAAACCAGTTGCTAACAGAAGGCGCCAACGTAACCGCCTACGACCCAGTGGCAATACCCACGGCAAAAACCATCTTCAAAAACAGAATCCAATACGCAACATCAGCAATCGGCTGCCTCAAAAACGCAGACTGTTGCATACTGGTGACAGAATGGGCTGAATTCAAGAAACTCAAGCCAGAAGACTTCACCAAAAACATGCGGCAACCCAACCTCATAGACGGAAGAAGAATCTACAACCCCGAAGAATTCAGTCAAAAAATGAAGTTTGTCGCAATAGGACTTGGGTGCTCAAAGCACTGAGACTATATTCTTACATGCTCTCTTTCCATATGTCCTCAAAATGAACAATAATTGAGATTACGTAAGCAAGACTTCACTTTTGTCAAGCAAATCGACTTATAACCCATAATCAATATTACTCAATAAAATAATAAAGAGCGCATAGTAGTTGTCCGCCCTGTTCCTTTGAGGTCAAGACCATGGTTCCAAATGGCGTGTCGGTAGTAACGACAACTTGGAACGAACGAGAAAACATCGAAAAACTAGTCTCCGCCATAAGACGTGTACTTCAAAACCTCCCGCACGAAATAATAATTGTTGATGATAACTCCTCAGACGGCACAATCCACGTTGCCAAGCGACTAGCCGACATAGCCATAACCAAACCGAGAGAAGGCCAAACCAAAGGCTTACTCTACGGCATGCAACTCGCCAAATACCCAACAATAATCACAATAGATGCAGACCTAGAAAACGATCCCATATACATACCTGACTTGATCCAGCAAACCGCCAAATTCGACATAGTCGTAGCTTCCCGCGCCAAACTACCCAGAATCTCCGAGAAAATAACCTCAAAAACACTAGGCAAACTCCTATGCGTAAGCGACACTCTATCCAACTACAGAGCATACAGAAAAGACGTCATCTCAAAATTCAACCTGAGAGGCGGAGAAACGTTTGGTGCCGAATTCCTAGTCATAGCCAAGAAAAAAGGACTAACAATAGGCGAAATAAAATACGACCCGCCGCAACGAAGAAGAAACCCGCGAATCGGCGGCAAAACCCAAGCCAACCTGAGAATAATCTGGGCATTGATCAAATCTTTAGTACTTCTTGCTTTGTAGAACCTTTTCCGTCGAGCTAAGCCTTTAAGCCACTCCTAAACATTAGATGTGAACCATGCGAAACTCAGTGTTACTGTAGGAAATTGGATTGACACATCATCAAAAGACCGTGGGGGGGTAGGGGTTGCGGAAAAACGGGGGCGGGCACAATCCTATCCGCGATTTAGGAGTGGTTTTGTAGGCGCGGTTTTCTAAGCGCTGAATTATATAAATAGCTGTTGTCAACTCTTTCTTTTGGAGAAAGGAGATGCGTCGTCTTTCCAAGAATCAGAGAAAAATTCTGGAGATTTTAGAGATAAAGCCAGAAATGACAACCAAAGAGATCGCGGAAGTTGTTTTCGGCAAACTTGTGACGTATAAGACAAAGGAGTACAACTCGATTCACCGCAGCATCGTGTCTCTGGAGCAGAAAGGCTTAGTGCAGAGAGTCCACGTTCAGCTTAGGTGGCGGCGCAAGGTTTCAAGCGGTGAAAAACCAAGCGAAGCTGTTTCACAAACCTGACGAGAAACAACAAAAAATGCCAAAAAACAACTAAATTTTGCGCTTAAAATTAAGAAAACTCTGGTGAACAACAAAAGCATTATGAGCAGAGACTCCCTCTTTTTTCTTGTTGAATACCTACTTCGAGGTCTGGGAGCGAAACGTTAAAGATGGATTCCACCACAAAGCAAATAGCTAAACGTCGCATACAAATCCTGTTCCAGCAGGCTGAAGCGGCACGTAGAGAAAATCCTCAGCTCGCCAGCCGCTACGTAGAGGTTGCTAGGAAAATTGCTATGGCGGCAAAAATACGTTTGCCAACGTACTATAAGCGCCGAATCTGCAGGAACTGCAATGCGTTGCTTGTGCCTGGCGATAATTGCCGTGTGCGGGTAAAACAACGGAGAGAGCCGCACTTGGTGGTTACATGCCTTGCGTGTGGTCATCAGGCGCGTGTGTTGTTGAGAAAGAAAAAGGGAGGAAATAAAATTGAGTAAGATAACTACTCGGATGAAGCGTCATGTCCGGTTCAAGTTGAAGGATGAGAAGCCTACCGTGTGGGTTGGCAAAGACGGGTTAACGCCTCAGTTGTCGCGTGAGATTGAGAATCAGTTGGGGAAGCAGAAGATGGTGAAAATCAGAATTCTGCCCAGCGCGTTGCAACAGGAAAATACAGCTCAAACCATAGCTGCGAAGGCGGCTGAGCAGACTGGCGCGGCTTTGGTTGAGGTGCGAGGGCACGTTTTCATACTTTACAGGCGCCACAAAAAACCACCGCCGTAACATCGGCGGTTGACGCTTTAAAACCCTGTAGGATGCACCTTTTTCCTAAAACCTTCATGCCTGTTGAATAGCCAAAATCCCAAAAGGTATTAATATACGCGTGTGCCATTCGAGAGGCATTGGTTGGAGGTAAACGAAACTCAAACCCAAACAGAATAAGCGGACTATAGAAGAAATTAATGAGAAAATAAGAAAGGGCGATGCCCAAGTTTTAACCGCTGAAGAAATGAAGAAACTCGTTGAAAGCAGCAGCATCGAAGTTGCTTTTAAAGAAGTTGATGTTGTCACCACAGGCACTTTTGGAGCCATGTGTTCTTCAGGCGCCATCATAAACATTGGGCATTCTGACCCACCAATTAAAATTGAAAAAGCATGGATCAATGATGTGCCGATTTGCCATCCTGGCGCTGCTGTTGACTTGTACATTGGCGCTACTGCCATGTCTGAAACGCAGTCTTTTGAGTATGGTGGAGGACACGTGATTGAGGACCTTATAAGCGGGAAAGAGGTTGAGCTTAAGGCTTCGGCGTATGGCACTGACTGTTACCCGCGCACTCGGCTTAGGACGAATTTGACGAAGGATGATTTGAACCAGTTTTACCTGCTTAACTTCCGCAATTGCTATCAACGTTACGCTTGTGCAGTGAACAGTCGTGATGAGACGATTTACACGTACATGGGGAAGCTGTTGCCGCGGTTACGGAACGCCACGTTTTCGGGCGCTGGCGAATTAAACCCGTTGATGAATGATCCTGACTATGAGACGATAGGCATTGGCACGCGCATTTTCCTCGGTGGCGCGCAGGGCTACGTTATTGGCGAAGGGACTCAGCATGACCCTCAGAACCTTAATGGGACATTGATGGTGCGGGGAAACGCTAAGAAGATGAAGCCAGAGTTTCTTCACGGTGCATCTTTCACGCGTTATGGCACTACAATGTACGTGGGAATAGGTATACCGATTCCCATTTTGAATGAGGGTTTAGCGAAGAAAACAGCCATACGGGATGATGCTATTTTCACTAACGTTGTGGATTATGGTGTGCCTCGCAGGGATCGTCCGAAACTGGGCAGGGTGAGCTATAAGGAATTGAAGTCAGGCGCAATAATCGTTGGTGATAAAAGAATCAGAGTCAGCTCGCTTTCAAGTTTGAAAACGGCAAGGAAAATCGCTGAAACATTAAAGTCGTGGATTGAAGAGGGCACGTTTTATTTGACAGCTCCTGTGGAGCGGCTTCCAGTTGACAGCGTCTTCAAGCCTATGAGGCAGACTGAGGAGACGTCTTTTGTGGCTAACGTGATGCACGCGGCAGTTACTTGCAAAGAAAGCGAGCCTATACAGGCAATTGCGGAGCGTATAGTGACGCAGTCGGTTAACCACATTGTCGTGGTTGATGATGCTGGCAGGCTCTGCGGCATTGTTACTTCGTGGGACATTACTCGGGCTATGGCTGAGGGCAGAAAAGCGCTTGCTGACGTGGTTACTCGTCGCGTGGTGACGGCTAAAAGTGATGAGCCTTTGGAAACGGCTTCTAAGCGGATGGCGCAGCATAACATTTCTGCTTTGCCAGTGATTAACAGCGAACGCAAGGTATTAGGAATCGTGACTTCTGAGGATGTTTCAAAGCTTTTGGGGCGGTGAAAAAAACATGGTGCGAATTCTTCTTAGGTTTTCAGAGGAAATTGTTGAGCAGCCGATAACCGCGGAGATAATTCTCGCGTTGAAAGTGCCCATCAACATAATCGCGGCGCATGTGAATTCTAAGGGCGGCGAAGTTTTAGCGGAAGTTCCCGATGCGGCGCTGGAGAAGATAGTTGAAGCTTACCGCAAGAAAGGTGTTACCGTAAGCTTGCCGAAGCTTATCGAGGTTGACAGTGAAAAATGCTTCAGTTGCGGTGCTTGCGTAGCGCTTTGTCCAGTAGAAGCCATCACGTTGGATAAAGACTGCTCCATAGTATTCAATAAGGAAAAATGCGTTGGAAGCACTTGCGGCGCCTGTGTTGAAGCGTGTCCAGCAAGAGCGATAAAGTCGGTTAAGCAGGGCAACTCGGAACTTGCAAATAACCTGCATTTAAAAAAGGGAAAACGGCAATAGGCAATGACGCGGAACCTGTTCAAAGAAGCTTTTCAGATTAAGGAGACACAGGGCACAGTAATCGCTGACAGGGAACAGGGCATTAAAACAGCTATAGCTTCCATAAAGCGTAACAGAAAAGCACTGGAAGACTACGCAAAGCGCAATCCC
>CAYGYB010000061.1:0-7292 GCA_964354015.1 uncultured Candidatus Bathyarchaeia archaeon | reverse complement strand
CGCCAGAGAGGTAAGAGTTCATGAAGAAAGCAGCATTATTGTGTGCTATTTTGAATCTGACATTTGCTATAGTGCTGTTACAGTTGGCAGTCGTTCCAAATGTTGCAGCGGAGGGCACGGTTTACATTAGGGCTGACGGCAGCGTAGAAGGAACTACGGCAATTCGTCGAGACGGAAACGTTTACACTTTAACTGGTAATATTTCAGGCGGAGTTCAAGTTCAACAGAGCAATATCGTTATTGATGGGGCAGGATACACTCTTCAAGGGAGTGGAATCAGCAGGGGAATTGACCTTTCGAACAACCGCGGGTCAGACCCCTCGCAACCAACAATATGGAACGTGACAGTCAAGAACACGCGTATCATGAACTTCAGCGGCGGCATAGAGACCGCTAACAGCAAAAACATCGCTATTATTGGGAATTATATAGCTGATTGTTTTGTAGGCATCAACATAATGGGTGACCCAAACAATGTGCTTATCAAAAATAATACGATTGCCAACAACGTTAATGGTGTATCCATAGCTTACGGCGGAGCCGACCAAGCCGTCACCATCACCGAAAACAACATGATAAACGACAGGGTCTCATCAAACAACGTTCTCATAGTTTGGCTGTCGCCTCAACCCCTAGTTGAATATAACTACTGGAGCGATTACTCAACAAAATACCCGAACGCTGCAGAAGCAGGCAATTCTGGAACATGGGATACCCCTTACCATTACAGCGGAGCGCAAGGACACTTGACAGATGACAACCCGCTGATGACGCCAGTTTCAAATGCAACTTTGGAGTTGCCAGAGTGGGCATACCCGTTGCCGTCTCAACCGCCTCCGGCTTTGCCTTCGCCAAGCCCGTCTCCTTCTCCCGAAGCAACACCTTCGCCAAGCACATCTCCAAGTCCATCTCCTTTTCCAGAACTTCAACCCGAAACTTTTCCGACTTTATTAGTTGTAGCTGCTTCCATCGCCGTGATTATTGTGGTTGCTGGGCTACTGGTTTACCACATGAGACGCCAGAGGAGTCAAAGCTCATGAAGAGAAGCGCATTTGCACTGGCGTTCATTTCAGCGCTCCTATTCTCAGCTGTGGCTGGAAACCTATTCGTTAAATCGGGAAAAGCAAATCCAGCTGTTTATGGAGGAAAAACAGCCCCACCTGAAAATGCTGAATCGCCCACAATCACAGTTTTCTCTCCAAATAACGATACAGTGCTTACCTCAAACAGCATTTCCCTCACTTTCAATGTCACTGTACCAGAGGACTACGGTCACATGCTTACCGACATTTGGTTTGTATCAGATTGGCAGGGAAGCAATACCTCCATTTATCACTTGGACATGACAACTCCTGATTATATAAACGACAGAAGTTGGATTACCAATTTTTCCTACAACACGAAGCTAACAGAAATACCCGAAGGAAAACATAGCATAGAAGTGTTTGCAACCTCATTAGGGAAGTATTCCATAGGAGTATATTTTTACGACTTTGTTATGACTGGTTCTTCATCAGTCACCTTTACCTTTAGCACAGATAGGCAACTTGAACCAACACCATCAGAGCCTTTCTCAACAGTCACTGTTATTGCTGTTTCTGTCGCTGCAGCTGTGGTGATTGCTGGGCTGCTGGTTTGCTTTAAGAAACACAAACGTGGAGCTTAACCTTCATGAGCAAAACTGCTGCAAAGTTGTTGATGCGGAAATTATTGGCTGCAGCTTTCATCGCGCTTTTTCTATCTTTGATGTTGGTTGGAGCGCTTGTTGTTGGTAAGGGGGCTGGTCAAGCTTTGCCTGAAGGTTTCGAACCTCTTGATCGAATATACATTAAGGCTGACGGCAGTGTTGAGGGAACTGATAAGATTCATCGTGACGGAAACGTTTACACGTTAACAGCTGATATCAGCGGCTTTGAGCCAATTATTGTGGAAAAGGACAGCATAGTAATTGATGGGGCAGGCTACTCTGTGATTGGAGACGAGACATGGAAATTTGGTGGGTTCAGGCTAGATGGAAGAATGAACGTCACTATTAAAAACGTCAAAATAGTTGACTGCGTGCAAAGCATTTACTTGAACAATTCCTCTCACAACGTAATTGCAAACAACACCCTAACCTCCAAAATTCTTAATGTTATTCCTTCACGGGCAATTCTCCTTGAGAGCTTCTCAAACTATAATAAAATCTGCGGAAACATCATAGAACACGAAAAAAACTCAACCCTGTCCCTTGAGTTGTTCCGTGAGTATGTAGTTGACGTACAGAAATCATTGTACAACGAAATAGTTGGAAACAAGATTACCTCAAATATGCCTTGCATTGGACTCGACGGGCGCGCGCATTCAAATCACACAGTTGTTTCTGGCAACACGATAGCCTTCAACTTCAAAAGTGAGGACTTCAACGAGCCCTTTTCCGATAGAAGAGACCGGGATGCATCATTTTGGGGTTTCAACACCGTCTTCAACACCACGTTCTCCAACAACATACTAGTCGGATGCAGCTTGTATGCTCATGGTGCCAGCCAAAACACCATTGCAAATAATACTGTAAACGGCAAGCCTATCCTCTACTTGAACGGCGTCGCAGACCAGGTTCTCGAAGGTGCCGAGGTCGGGCAAATAATCCTGGAAAACTGCCTGAACATGACAGTGCGAAACTATGATTTGTCAAACATAGTAAAAGTCGGCATCCAACTGCTATGCACAAACAGAAGCGAAATATCCAACTACAAGGGCAGCATACGCCTAGAAAACTCGTTTTACAACCTGTTCACAAGAAGCAGCTGCGTGGAAATAGCACTTGACTCCTCCTCAAACAACACCATCACCAGAAACAGCATTACGAACAGTGAGGGCCTGGACTATTCCAGCGGCATAGCATTGGATTCCTCGCATTACAACACCATCAACGAAAACAACATAACACAGAATGCGCTCAACTGCATAAGCTTACAGTCAAGCAACCACAATCTCATCACCTACAACGACTTAACCTACAGTGCGCAAGGCTTACGCTTTATTGCGTCTTCAGAGAACACTGTTTACAGCAACAATATAGCCTACAATCATCACCTCGGAATCCACATGAATGGCGGACATAACAACTTGATTTTTCAAAACAACTTCATTTACAGCTTTGCAGGGGGCTACGATTCAAGGTACATTTGGGATAACGGCACAATAGGCAACTACTGGAGCAACTATAACGGAACAGACGAAAACAAAGACGGAATAGGCGATTCGCCCTACTCGTTCAGCACCGCTTCATACATGGGGTTCGGCGACACAGTTAACACTGACAATTTTCCACTGATGAAACCGCCAGTAGACCTTGACACCATTCTAGATTTCGCTGATGAAGAGAAACCACCGTCAACCTCGGAGCCTTTCCCAACTTTACCTGTTGTAGCTGCATCTGCAACCGCTGTGGTTGTGTTTATTGGGTTGCTGGTTTACACCAAGAAACGCCAGAGAGGTAAGAGTTCATGAAGAAAGCAGCATTATTGTGCGTCATTTTGAATCTGTCATTTACTATAGTGCTGGTGCAACTGGCAGTCCTTCCAAATGTTACAGCTCAGCCCATTTTAATTTCCATAACAGCCGAAGGAGACGTCGAAGGTACAACCTCAATTCAACGCAACGGCAACGTTTACACGTTAACGAGCAACCTTGAGCAGGGGTCAATTGTGATTGAAGCGAGCGCCATTGTAATCGATGGAGCAGGGTTTACTCTCGGCGAGATATACCAAGTGAATGGAGACAATGTCGAGATTAAAAACTTTAAAATCAACGCAGAGGTAAATGCAATCGAGGTCTATGGCTCTGGATGTAGAATACTCTACAACGAAATACAGGCCAAATACAAAGGCATTAGAATTAGAGGGTCAGATGGCAGCGTCATTTCGGGCAACAAAATAGATACAGAAGCAGGAGTAGGCATAGGATTTGAGAGTTCAAGCAATAATGAAATTACAGAAAACATAGTCAAATCAAAAAAATTCGAGGGCGTGAGTTTAAGCCATTCTGACCACAATGTTTTCTCAAGAAACAATCTGGGTTACGTAGATCTGTATCATAGTTCTTACAACATTTTTGAAGAAAATTATCTTCCTCAGGGAATCGACATCAGGTCTTCTTCGAACTATAACCAGATAATAAGCAACAACATCACAGACTTCAACAAACTTACCGACACATACTTTGGGAGCAGTGGAAGCATCGCGCTTTTTAACTGCGAAGGTAACGCTATCTCTTTAAATACAATAATCAACAGCGGCGGCATCTTCCTAGATACTTCCTCGAACAACGTACTCAGAAACAATCGAGTAGAATCAGTTGGGATTGGTTTCGAAGTAAGCTACCGGTCATCTCTGTCATCGTTTATCAACGACATCGACGACTCAAACACGATAAACAGCAAAAAGATCTACTACTTAACTAACAAAACCGACTTGACCGTAAATCCATTAACCTATCCGAATGCAGGCTACTTAGCTCTGATAAACTGTAAACGGATTATTGTTGAAAACCTAACCATGAACACGCAGGGAATAATGCTGGCTTTCACAACAGACTCGCAAATCAAGAACAACGACATTTCCAACAATTACGGTCACGGCGTGACCTTAGCTTCGTCTTCAAACAACAAAATCACAAACAACAACATCAACTCAAACAATGGAGAGGGTATTGTATTCTTTTACTCCAACCAGAACATCGTCTCAGGAAACTGGATAACAAGAAACCGCGGGGGGATTTCCCTCTTCTACTCATCAAACAACACCATCACCCAAAACCGCATAGCAGACCAAGGCAAAGGCGTGTATTTCGTTGCGTCCTCAAGCAACCTCATCTATAACAACAACTTTCTCAATAATAGTGAGCAGGTTTACGATGTTTCCTGGGATGCACCCGACCAGAATTTTCCAGGAACACCTTCGCCTTCTAAAAACATCTGGGACAATGGCATTTCAATCGGAGGCAATTATTGGAGTGATTATGCGAGTCAGCATCCAGAAGCTGAAGAGATTGCCAGTTCAGGTATATGGGATACACCGCACATTATTGATGAAAACAACCAAGACGGCTATCCACTGATTAAACCAGTGGCAATTCAGGAATTGCCAGATGGAACAAACGTCGATGAAACAGGCGAAACAGAACCTTCCTCCGCTATGTCTGTTGCCATTGCTTTCGTTGCTGTAGTTTCTGTTGTGGGTGTTGGTTTGCTGGTTTACTTCAAGAAACACAAACGTGAGGGTGCGTCTTCTTGAAGAGATCCACCGTGGAACTGGCGTTTTTGTCTGTGCTGCTTGCCTCTTTAATTGTCGGAACGGAGTTTGTCGAGGCGACTGAAGCCAATTCTACTCCTACTCCATCTGTGACGAGCCCGCCCCTCATGATGGGTGCAGGAAAAATTCGGATAGTTACTGATGGAACCGTTGAAGGAACCGACAAGATAAGTCGAGTTGATAACGTCTACTCTCTAACTGGAGATTTGGAGAGCAATGTTGAAAGTGGATTTGTTTTCATTTCAATTGAGAAGGACGACGTTGTTTTTGACGGCGCAGGAAAAACAATCCGAGGGGCAGGAAATGGCATAGCCATAGCCGTTTACGGCAGAAAAGACGTAACAATAAAGAACACGCGCATTATTGACTTTGGAACAGGCATTGAACTGCGCGCCACAGATTTCGGGACCAATTCAACCGCATCTAACAATCGTATCCTCGATAATTACCTGGAGACGAAATACTGGGGAATTAACCTTAACACAAACAACGGAGTGGTTTCTGGCAACAGAATTGTCTCAAAAAATAGCCTGTACGGTGTGAACTTTCAATCTAACAACACCATATTCTCAGACAACGTTTTCGTTGATGGAGGTCTAATATTGTTCAAGCCATGCTATATGAATCACTTCTCAGGCAATAATATCAATGGTAAACCCCTTGTTTATTTAGAGCGGCAAGTAAACCAAGTCATCGACGGGGCTGCTCAAGTATTCCTAACCGATTGCAGTAACATCACGATTAGAAATGTTGAGCCAAGCCTGAACTTGAGAATGATAATAGAGCTTCTCGGGACAGACAATACGAAGATAACGAACTGCAAGGGCAAAATCATCCTGCAAGACTCGCACAGCAACACCATTATTGGCAATCAACTGGTGGAAGTAGGCTCTTCAGTTTCATATGACAGCTCCGCGGTTGAATTATCAGGCTCCCACAACAACACTGTCGCTGATAACTCAATTGTAGCAACAAGCAGATTCGGCATCACTCTTGCTGGGTCAGCCTACAACAAAGTGTATGGAAACAACATTTCCTCAACTGGGCAAGCTGGAATAAAAATTGAATCAACAGCGGAATATACATCGGCACCGCAATTCAACTACATCTACGATAACCACGTTACCTGCACGGAAAACGGTTTCTCTCTGAGAACAGGCGCAAAAAACAACACCATATTCAGAAACACTGTAACTGGCTGCAAGAACGCAATCCAGCTCAGCAGCGCTTACCAGAATACCTTTATCGGAAACGACATCTCGGGCTCCACTCAATACGCTGTTTACTTGAGCATATCAGACGATAACAATTTCTACCACAATAACTTTTGGAACAATTCGAAGCCTGCTTACGAACAACATGAAGTGTACTGGTGGGCAATCCAGAACAACACGTACTATTCAGAGAACAACACATGGGACAATGGCAAAGAAGGCAACTACTGGGATGACTACACAGGCTCTGACGCCAATGGCGATGGAATAGGTGAAACGCCCTACACTGTTTACGAGAATTTCACAGATAGGTACCCGCTCACAACACCTTTCAAGATAGACAGCATAACAGTTGACTTCGCAGAATGGGTTCCACCATCACTTCCTGAGCAACATCCGTCGGTTGAGGAGTTACGCATAATAGTTCTTTCACCTGAAAACATCACTTACGGCACAAAAGATATTCCGTTAAATATTATCGCTTCTCAACCAACCTGCTGGTTAGGCTACAGTCTCGATTTCCAACCAAATGTCACAGCGACTGGAAACGACACGCTAACTGATTTACCACAAGGTGCACACAGCCTAACGGTTTACGGAAACACAACACAAGGAGTTACTGCATCTTCTGAGACCATATTCTTCAATGTGAATGCTCCTGAGCCCTTTCCTGTTGTACCTGTAGCCGCTACCACAGTTGTTGCTATTGTAACTGCAAGTGCTGGATTGCTGGTTTACTTCAAGAAACGCAAACGATAAGGTAAAATCCACGAGCAACTGTCTT
>CAYGYB010000060.1:0-7316 GCA_964354015.1 uncultured Candidatus Bathyarchaeia archaeon | reverse complement strand
CTGATTCACGCTGTCGAAAACGTTCAGAACTTTGTAGAAGAAATTGTGATAAGCGTAAATGACAAAGCACGAAAAACGCGGTACTCTGAAGTCTTAAAAAAACATGATATGAAAAACGTCAGATTGCTTATCGATGAGAAAATCGACCAGCTAGGCGGACCTATCGTGGCGATTTTAACAGGATTAAAGTCCGTTAAAGCAGATTATTGCTTCACTCTTCCCTGCGACATGCCTCTGTTACAGCCAAAAGTCATGGAATACATGTTTAACATAATCAAGAATTCGCGTGTAGTCGTGCCAATGTGGCCAAACGGGAGACTGGAAACACTCACCATGGTTCTTGAAAGAAAAAGCGCCTTGGAAATTGCGAGCACATTATGCAATTTGAAACGCCCTCGTTCCGACGACATAATAAGAGGCACCTTAAATGTCTTGTTCGTTTCCACCGTCGGCGAAATCAGAGCGCTTGACCCTGAACTTAAAAGTTTTGTCAACATCAACTCTCGCGAGGACCTAGCTCAGTTGCAGCCTCGCCGAGTTCAGGGAACAATCACTGAAAATATGCAGCTAAACTTAGGAACTCTTCCCACATTAAAACTCCAACACCTACGAGATGCCGCCTCGCGAGGTAAAGACGGCAAATTCTCGGAGGCTACAAGAATCTTTGCTTCCTGCGCAAACCAGCTAGAAAGGGAAAACTCGTTTTTTTGGGCTGCTATCAGCCGAGAAAACGAGGGCAAAAGTCTGCTGGAGCGGGCGCAGCAACAAACCGAACCTGAACTGGTTGCTGGGCAAGTCTCCGAAGGCAAGAAGGCGCTCTTGAAAGCAGCTGACAATTATGGATTAGAAGCTGAAATGCATGAAAGAAACCGCTGCGTTTTCTTAGCTGAACGGGCAAGGTCGGATAAAGCATGGTGTGAGGCATATGCAGATAATCGGTTTAGGCAAGAAAAGTAGTTTTGGCCAGACCTTGCCTCGAGATCAGCACTCGCTTAGAGTGCATCATCGTGTTATTTATTAAAGCAAATTCACTTAATCTCCTGCAACGGAGCGTGGCTAAGTACGGTTTTAGTTATCGCTGCTGTCGGAACAAGTGGCTCAGGTAAAACGACAACGATTGAATACTTGATTTCACATCTCACCAATGAAGGGTACAAAGTCGGGTCGATAAAGCATGTTTTCCACAAAGGCTTCTCATTCGATAAGCAAGGTACTAATACGTGGAGATTTGCCAAGGCAGGGTCCAAAGTAACGGTTGCTGTCTCATCTGAGGAAATGGTGATAATTAAAAAAACCGATAGCGCCCTGAATGATTTGGATCAGATAATCAAGTTGTTAGAAAGAGAAAAGTTGGATATCATATTCATAGAGGGATTCCACAGCTTAACAGCAAAAAGGAAGGATATCCTCAAGATAATTACTGCAACGGATGTAGACAGCCTCAAGGGAACGCTGGAAGAAACAACCCAACCCATACTGGCAATTACAGGTCAAGTTGCTCGAAACAGAACCAAAACAAACGAGTTTAAAATACCTTTCATTGTTATGCCCTCTGAAGGAAAACAACTTCTAGAATTTATCAAGAAATACTTGAAGGAAAAACCAAAGCAACAAGAATAGATTCCAGAAATCCAGAGTTGCCACATCAAAGTTAAGGTCGATATCCGCTGAGAGTGCACAACGCCAGTGCCGCTGCGGTTATGTCAGCTGTTGTCCCGGGGTTATAGAGGTTGCTAGAATTCCTGAGTTTCTTGTCAAACGTGAGGATGCTTTGTTTTCCTTTGGCGGTTTCTGCGCCGCCTAACTTAAGGATTTTTCGTGCATCAAGCGAGATTTCGCGTGCTTTTTCAACGCCGACTTTTCGGGCTATGAAAGTGTCCGGGCGCTCAGACAGGACTTTTAGGAAAGTGTGGATGATGGCTGTGTTCAAATCTCTGCTCTTAAGCTGCTCTATCAAGTAGGGGTAAGCCAGATTAAACGTTATGGGGTAATTGTTAACCCATTCAGAGCAGATGTCGTCGTAGCCAGCGGCTATTTTGAAAACCTGAAAAAGCGAAATCTGCTCCTTAAGCAAGCGTTCTTTCGAGTGGGGGTCGTGAACGTCAAGGTCTGGAGCGCCGTTAAGTCCGCTGGGTTTAGCTATGTCTATAGCCTCGTAAAGGTGAACTGCGTCCTGAGGCGTTGTTGATTCGACCGCCAACTTCAGGTTTCGCCGCAACTCTGAAAAATCGAAGCTGTTGGCTTGCATGGGCGTCATGCCAGCCGCAACCGCCAACGGCACGAACAACATGACGGCGCCGATTAAAGTGTTGCCGCCCTTCTGCCACACGTCAATGTCCGCAGCGCAATTTCGTACGAGTTCGCCTATGCCTGCGTCGCTGATGCGGAGTTTGCTGTTTGCCACGGCAATTCCGCGTTTAGCTGCCTCTTCAAAAGACGCGTGTGCAGCCACTGCTGAAGCCAAGAAATGTTCAATTCGTGTGCCTTCGAAGCCTACGACGAAGTTCACGTTGCCAGGCTTGTCTGCGCTGACTTCGAGGAGTATAGCCAGTTCTAGGCATTTGCTGATGTGTTTTGCTTTTTCGCAGTGGGGCATAAGGGGAAATGTTCAAAAAAGGTTTATTAACGTTGTGTAAAAAACTACAAACAATTGAAGCAACGTACATAATGAGCCTGTGAGGGTTTTCGGCATGCGAGCGCGCGAAGGCGAACTAATCAAAACAAGCGACAGCGTAATCTTCGACGTTAAAGGCTTAGTGCACCCGCCGAACCGCGTCATTGCGTTTCCACGGTTTATTCCTTCATCGCAGGGCAGCCGCAGGCATGGCAAGAGCTTATACGGTAAAGTGTACAGTTTCAGTGAACGCTTCAAGTTTCTAAAGGAAAAAGCGCCGTCGCTGATAGTGCACGACACGGTTTTTGACGAAGTCTTATGTGAAGTCCCAGTTGAGGCGATTACGAAGCACTACAAGCCTGTTGAAAAACTCAGAAGGTTGCGCTCAGCTAAAACGTTAAGCGAGTTGGAAAGGAAAGCCGTGCAGCTTGCTGAAACGCTGAAGGAAGCCGCGGATATTCCTTGGCGCTCAATTGGGATTTCAGGTTCGCTGCTGGTTGGGTTGCACACGTTGCTGTCGGACATTGACCCAGTTGTTTACGGTGTTGACTACTGCCGCAAGGCTTACGCGGCGCTGGAAAACCTGCTGACTGATGATGCGTCACGTTTTAAGCCATACAGCCGCGGGGAACTGCAGGCGCTGTTCGATTTCCGTTCGAAAGACACCATCATGAACTTCGAAGACTTCGAACGGGTCGAATCCAGAAAAGCATTCCAAGGCAAATTCAACGGAACAGACTACTTCATCCGCTTCGTGAAAGACTGGAACCAAACAAGCGAGCAGTACGGCGACGTATGCTACAAGAACTGCGGGTACGCGAAGATAACAGCCACGGTTGCAGATGATGCTGAAGCGCTTTTCACACCGTGCACCTATAAGCTGGGAAATGTCAAGGTTGTTGACGGCGCAAGGCTTCAGCCGATAGAGGAGATTGTTTCGTTCCGCGGCAGATTCTGTGAATTTCCCACCGCAATTGACGGAGAACCCACCACACTTGAAGCTCAAGGAAAGGTTGAACTTGTCACAGACAACAGAACAGGAGAACAGCACTACCGCTTACTCCTCGGCAACAAGCCAACAGACTACATGGTTATCAGACAATCCAAAAATCATTAACGTTCTTGCCTCAATGGAAAAGGAGAAGAGCAGAACAATAAGAACATCAAACACTGTAAGGACCACCCATTCCCAGCAATTAGTCGTCAAAAATTAGGGTGAATAAGAAAAACTTATGAACAACTAACAACAATGAGAATCACATAGCGTTAAAACAATTGGGTTCTTGCTCAAAATGAACACACGAGACCGCTCAATTAGCACTATGATTCCGTTCGTTTTGGAATTGCTTTTTGTTTTTTTGCTATTTAATACGTCACCAACACTGTCTGAATCAAACAGTACAAACGAATATACGGAGATAATCATGGCAGTCAATTCTGCTACTAACTCAAATGTGAACAATCCCCCAGAGGATTTTAAGTTTGATATTAACATTATTATTTCGAGCTACTTCCAGAATCCCTGCAACTATTCCGTGAAACTGGAAATTCCCGAAGGAGTCGTCAAACATTCAGTGGGCAGTTCTTCTATTTCAAATTTGTCGATATCTGACAATTTGGGTAGCAACCTTCAGACCACCATTCAAAATAACACAGTCGTCAACGAATATGCGGAAGTTGTTCTTCCTCCAAATTTCAACCATAAAATTACGCTTTCATTTCTGACAGATTATGGTGTGTTCTATCAAAGTAGCACCGGAGATTACAACGTCGCGCTGCTAGCGGAAAAAAGCGCCAAACCAACTTCATTTTGTCTGAGATTACCAAAAAACTACACGGTCATCCCAATATATCTCGGCGAACCAACTATAGAAGAGGATGACCAGTTTATCATATTGAAGTGGTCAGCATCCACAAACGTAAACTACGGTGCTCGATTTGTGCCTTTTCTTCTTAACTGTACTATAAACTCATACAAAGTTGTAAACGATATCTCAACTGTTTTTCCAATCAAAGGGCAAGTAAGAAGCACAATTGAAAAGACATTGGTAACACCCACCAAAGTCGGTGCTTTCAATTTCGAAACACTTCTTGTTGGACACATACCATTCCCTCTTCAAAAAGCCGTGCAAAACCTCTTAGTGGAAGGAGTCTGGGATGGATTAGGGCAATGCTCCGAAGTTTCAATACCCTTCGAGAAAATTAATAACGATAGTAGAGGGCATTATTATGTAGACCACCTTCATCAAGAAGTGATAGTATACCCGCGCTATAGCTATAAAGGCGATTTTTGTCAATTCAGCGAAGGCGCAACATTTGTTTTGCCAGCATCTAGCGCTAATCAGGAGCAAGTTTTGCCTTTTCGGTATAAAACAAATTTTACGGTCGAAAGCCCTTCAGAATCGACCAATTGGAAATTTGATATTACTGGAAATGTCGAGATAAAATTCATCTTGCCTGTTGACGCGGCACCTATTGTTTCTGAAAATGATAATGCATCAATAGGCGTTGAAAACAATCGACCAACTGTTAGCTTCATCTACAATTCACCAGGAACGCTCTCATCAAATTATTGGCCCATCACTTACGATATTATCCCTTTAAGAAACTATTTCATTCTTGCAGTAATCTCAATTGCAGTTTTAATAGCTACGATTATTTTAATCGTAAAGTTGCCTTATAACAATATTCAATCAGGTTTAGGATTGATAGGGGTTTCCGCGATTATGATTTGGAACATAAAGGATTTCATAGGTTTAGGAGGATTAGAAATCACCCTAACTGTAATGTTTGTCCTAAGCCTCGCATTTTGGTTCGCATCAATGGGTGTTGCTCTTAGAAAGAGAGCAAACGTTCCAGCAACTGGTCAGAACAACCAGAATAATAGCCCTGAACCAGAGACAAAAACAAACAAAAAATGCTGAAACGTAGAACAAGATTTATAACTAGTCACAAGTAACTCTTATATGACCCGTGAAAAATGGAGAAACAACAAAAAATGAAAACACTAAAACACAGGGTAAAACCACAAAACACAGATAATCAGCAACCAAAAAAACAGGAAAAAACACAAAACAACGCCCAAATACTAAGAGTAATGACAGGTTCTGTGAGCAAGCCAAAACGGGCGAGGCAATTGTGGCGCAGGGGAAAGTTGAACGCGTAACAGACAAGCGAACAGAACGCGAGCATTATAGGATGATACTGGGTAATGTGCCGTCTGATTTTATGGCGCTGTCACGGGTTTAACGCGGCAACTTTCAGAACTTGCTCGTAATAGCGTGGACAATAAGTTAAGGCGATTTGGTGGAAATCGCTGTGCGGGGTTATAACTTCTTCCAAGTTGCCTTCAACGCAAACCGTTTCATCCTTCTGCGCTTGCGCTCGGAACTCTTCCATGTAGGAAATCACGCGCACGGCTTCAAGGGCGTCTCTTGTGCCAATTAAAACCGCTAAGGGCTTTATGCCGTAGACTGATGGAATAAACGGTGCTTCATTGTCGGCTGTTACGCGTGCGGTGATTTTCACCCAGCCTTTTCGCAGAATCCTCGCTTTCGAATCGTACTCTGAAGCAATTTCGCTCCATGCTTTTACGGGTTCAAACTCTGCTTTTATGATTCGCCCACTTTTAGCGTCGTTGAATAGGCCGTAGATTTGTTTTCGTTTTTGATGCCAGAAGAACTCTTTGATCGCGTAGTTTTTGAAGCGCCACTGCTTGCCCGCCATGGCTGCGTCTGAGCCAAACTCGTTCTTGAACCCTGAACGCATATCAGCGTATAGTGCTTGCAGTGTTTCGCGGATTTTGGCGTTTTCCTCTATGCCATAGACTATGAGGTCTATATCTGAGAGTTTTGGGTGGTGGAAGCCGTGGAGCATGCTGCCGAACACGCCGAAGTTCGCCGTGGATAAGCCTGAACGTTGCAGGACAATGCTTAGCACGCGTTGCGTGGCGTCTTGAAGTTCATCTTTTGCTTCTGCTTCAGCCAGAGCGCGTAGTCGTTCTTCGGGTTTTCTTACTTCGGCAATGTCGCTTTGTTTTATGCCTACGACGCGTTGCCCGAGCATTTCGTGGAAAATCGTGTACTGTGGAAAGCGGGCAGAGATGAGTTTCCAGCCTTCATCATTATAGAATTTGTAGAATGTTTGGTTCCCGCCGTTTCTCGGCGCTCGCGGGTCGTTTGACGTGAAAACTTGTGCGGAAGCGTATTCAGCGTCGCAGATGAACGCGTTTGGCGGGTGGGAGTAGCCGAAGACTCGGAAGATTAAGCCTTCAGGCGTAATTATTGCGTCGCGGTCTCTAAGCGTTAAAGGGGCCAAATGTACTCTTCCTCTGAGGTGGCTGTGCCGACTACGACTTGGTAGGAAACTTCGCCTGTTTTTATTGATTCCACACGTTCCAACGTGCCTGCGACTTTGATCGGGCTGCCTTGGCGGGCAACGTTGCGGTAGCAGCCTATGTTTGAGATTATGCAGTTGGGAATTTTGTCTGTTGGCAGTTCTGACGCTGCATCTAATGGTTTGTAATTAGCGATTTTGTAGGTGGCTGGGCGGAACATGGTTTCAGCGTCATCACTCACGGTACATTGAAAGCGCACAGGCGCAAGGGATGAGAAGCGGTGCGTGCCGTACTTGGTTTTGACTTCTTCGGGCTTGCGGGTGGCGTTGAACATGAATATTTTTTTGTTGTAGCGTCCTTGGAATT
>CAYGYB010000059.1:0-7325 GCA_964354015.1 uncultured Candidatus Bathyarchaeia archaeon | reverse complement strand
TCTGTTTCTAATTTCGGCAACTACTTCTTCCTTAAGTGCTTTTTCTGCAGCTTGAGAGAAATTGCTGTTTGTTTCTACTCGGAGAGTGGTTTCGTGTTTGGGTGTTCGTTTATCAACGATTATCTGACATTTTCCCGTGAGTTCTGCAAACTTGTTCAGCAAAAACTCAACGTGACTTGGAAATACTGTGACACCTCGAATTTTGGTCATGAAATCTTCTCTGTCAATGTCAGCGCTGATTTTAGGATGAGACATTCCGCACTCGCATTTTTCGAAACCAATGTATTTTGTCACGTCCCGCGAGAGGTACCTAATCAACGGAAAAGCTTCTCGCTGCAAACTCGTAATTACAAGTTCACCTTTCTCTCCTTCATCAAGAGGCTCATGAGTCTCTGGGTCAACTACCTCAACAAGGTAATAATCCGCCCAAACATGATGCACATCCTCATTTTTCGCACAATTAACTGAAAAACCAGGAAACTCTGTCGCACCATAATCTATTACAACTTTTTTGCATCCAAATTCTTTCTTAAGAGTAGCGATTTGCGTTTTAGTGGGTTTTTCTGCCACACAAATTGCAGTGGTGAGACTGTACTTTCTAAGGTCTTCTCCGAGGGCTTTGGCCATTTCAAGTATCCGAAGATGATAATTTGTGGCCGCATAAAGAACCGTAGTTCCAAACTGCTTTAGCACAAGAATTTGCCGTTCTGTGTCTGCTGGTCCAATTGGAATAACACAGGCACCTATCTTTTCAGCACCCCAGTGCATTGACCATGCGCCTTGACATAAACCATAGGCTGACGTAATTTGAATAACATCCTTATTCGTCACTCCGTGATACGCAAGTCTTCGTGCAGACGCCTCCGCAATCATATCTATGTCTCTTTTTGTGTGGGCAACTCTTAACGGATGCCCAGTAGTACCGCTTGACAAACGTATAGTAGCAATCTCAGAAGTGGGAACGGCTAGAACACTGGAGAAATTTTGCTCCAACTCCTGCCTCGTAGTTAGAGGTATCTTGGTTATATCCGCTAGACTTTTAATCTCTGATGGCTTAAATCCTGCTTTCTCGAATTTTGCGCGATAGAAACGGCTCCGCTCATAGACTCTATGCACCTGATTCTGGAGAAGTCTTAACTGCAATTTCTTAAGATCTTCGACAGAAGATGCTTGAATTAGGTTATTCCAAAAAATTCCAGTCATTATAGTTCACCTATAGAAAGATCAAGTTATTTTCCGACTTAAAATCTCTTCAAAAAGCCACATGTTTCTGTAAAGCGTAAACAGTTTTATTGGTCTAACTTTGATTTTTAGTTTTCCCGTAAGGAGTGAGCTAAACATGCTCCATCGTCGTTTTTTCGCAGTTCTAACTTTTTGAAGCATGGCTAAGTCACCAACAATTGTTACGTCGGCATTCTCACAATTTTTCTCTTTTTCCTCAACGGTTATTCCTTTTTCTGTCATGCGGAAACAAAGTTGAGGCGTATTCGAAATTTTGAATAGGACTTTCAATTCAAATTTAGAAAGTCGTTCCTTGAACTTTCCCGCTGCTATCTGTTCGTTGAAAACATGGATACTGTCTTCAAGCTTTTTCCAATTGAGAATTTTGAAGTAGAGAACGGTTCTGTCAGGTGCTGGAATATATCCTCCAGCTGGGGTGTGAAAATGTTTAGTCAGTGACGGATTAGCAAAAATATATGCTATTGAAGGCTGTTCATTCCTCATGACTTCTGATGATCTTAAAGAACGCAAAAGTGATGTGCCTACACCTTTACCTCTGTATTCTGGATGGACAACAATGTCGGCACCCAACATAGCTTTGGTTTCAAGCGACGGAGAAAGCCTGAAAGCCTTGAGAAGCCAGTGATTGCAGCCTATTATTACTCCGTTTTTCTCCGCGACCATCACTGAAGATGGATTGAAATTGGGATTAAGTTTATATTTCCAGTCCCAAAAGTCCCCGTCTAAGAAGCCCTCAAAAGCATTTTTGATTAGCTGTTTAACGCCTTCTTCATCTTCGTATCTAAAAGTTCTGCAAGAATAATCATGTTCTTTATTCACAGTGAGGCATCATCCATAATCGCTTAACTGAAATGACCATTCTGCGCCGATTTGCAAGTGAGAAAGTATTTTCAACATCTTCGAAACTTTTGATAAAGGTTTTAATTTGAGCTTTCCGCGAATAAATGCGCCAAAAGGGGAAATATTCCCAAAGAGCAGAGAAGAAAAAGTAACATAGTCAGTTTGCAGTTGCATGGTAGACGCTTGAGGTTTATCTTCGACTACAACTTCTTTTCGGTTGATTCGTATGAAGACAGCGTCGGCAATCCAAAAAGGCGCGTCCTTTATCTTAATCAGAAGGGCTTCATCAAATTTTGCCATTAATTGATTTGCCTTATTCTCTGCTATTGAAGAAACAAGCCTAGTGAGGTTCAAAACACTCAGAAACATTTTTGGTGGTGCACTATCAACAAAACCGCGCTTATTACATGCCTGTTTTATAATCTGGTCTTTCTGTGGTGCAGCGAAATTGACTGAAGATACCCCTGTCCTATCCAGATAGGTTGTAGCCTTAACCAGAAGCAGCGAAACTATTTCTTCACCATCTCTATCTGGGTCATAAGATAACTCCCAGAGATAGCCTGATTTTCCTGCAACAACACAGCCAACTATTTCCTGGCTGTTTTTGTCTAAAGCCAACAGGATGCCTTCTTTCTCCACATCTGGCCTCTGCAGACAACACCAACGCCAAGACTCCGGAGTTTTCAGCGTATATCCACCATAGTTCATGTATGCTTTTTCAGAGAGTTTGACTATTGCCGCTTCGTCACCATTAACGAAAGTTCGAATAAAATATTTTTGCTCCATTTTCAGCGCCACATCAGCGCGCTTATTAATGCGCCTGCCTAGTTTAGAAAGAAAATCTCATACTTTTTCAAGAATTGTTTAACTCTTGGTACAACTGATCGTTTTTGTCTGTCACAAAGTATCGTTGTTTGACTTTTATATTCATTGAGTGCTGCTGCCTTTTGTTGGAGAAATGGTGAAACATCAACATAAATCAAATTGCGTCTTAAAAAGTTAGATAGTGTAACTGCAGGCCCATTCATGCGCGCAAATCTTCGCCCAAGCGAATATTGGTATGTGCATGTCGGAAAACTTAGTTTCTTAACGCAGTCGGTTACTATTAAATTTGCGGCTTTATGGTCACAATTACGGTCTTTTTTATGTGGAAAGTAGATTTCTGCTGGATGAACCTTATTCAGAATTTCAGAGACCATAGCTGATGCTTTCTTTATATTATTCGCGAGTTTTCCATCTTCAAAATCAAGTAATAATATGTTTTCTCTTGGAACCCCCAAGATTTCCATGGCTTTCATTACTTCTTTTCTTCGCATCTGTTTCATTTCTTCAGGAGTTGGATTCAATTCTATTCCGAAAACTTTGGAGAAAGCGTTTCTACCATCCGTCATTACAACAACAACAACGTCATAGCCCTCCTTTAGCCGCTTAATTATAGTTCCGCCACAACCCAACGTTTCGTCATCCGGATGAGGCGCAAAAACAATCATTTTCTTGTTCAAACCAAACACCCTCTAGTGATATTAAGCCAAGTTGCCTAATTTGCCAATTTTCAGACATAAATAGAAACAGAAGATTAAACAGTCATGTTTAACCGCAAATCTACGTAACGTTCATGATATTGAAAGTCGCCTGTGGTGTCGTTATGAATCCAAAGTTCAAAAAACAATTTCCCAAAGAAATCTGTGCTCGTCTTATTCCATAACGTTGAGTAGCCACCGAGGCCCAATTCAACATTATTAAACGTCAAATGATTAAAATCAACTTGTGAGCTATTTTCATCATATATGTAATCAAACGAGAAGCTCAAGGGCAACTCCCATGTTTCTTTGTCCGCAACAAAAGCAGTAATGTTATAAATCGCTGGCAGAGTGCTTGCCGTGCGGTTGAAGCTATCGGGGGCTGACTGAGTTTCATTGCGAAACTTAACCTCAACTACGTAATAGGCACACTGACCAAGATGATTCGCAACACCCAAGAACACATCGTATGTCTGAATACGTGTAATGTTAAAAGGAAAATCTTCAGCCATATGCCCAGGACCGAGCAACCACATCTCAGTGAAAAATTCTGTTTGAGGATAAACTAATAACCGCTGCAGTGCAGGCGAAGCCACAAACAGCGCTGAAACTCCAGTGACAACGAGGAAAAGAACCTTATACTCTTGGAGATTCATTCACACGCGCTCCTGTTTTTTGATATTTCCTTTTCAAGAAAAACCAAGTTGCGGTACTGGCGCCTAAAACAGCGAAAGTTCCAACAACTGATCCTACCACATTAACCATAAAATCCTGACTTCGTTGCTGAATTGCAGTTTCTTTCAAAGTATTTGCTTCAGAAACACAATTATCAAGTTTTCCTTGGCTTTGAACCGCAAAATCACGTGCCGCATCAAAATCATTTATGGAATAAGCTAACTCTGCTCGGGATAATAGTACACCAGCATCATTAAGAATAGCAGTCAAAGAGGTAATGTTCGCGCCTGCTCCTTCAGCATCTCTGACTGCTTGATAACAGGTAATAATTTGCTCTTTAGCCGAAGATATAGCCGTTGTCGCGTCGGTTTGAGACGCCAGAACTAAAGAAGGGATAAAGATGACGGCTGATAGCAGCATAGTCATCAAGAAAATCAATTTACGATTATTATTAAGCAATTTTTTTACACTCACAGATTTTCACAGACGCGGAAAGTGGATGACGGGCGAAACGTGATTATTCGCTTGAACATAACTTTTCCAAGACATTCTTTTTTATGCGAACAACATTCAGCCGTTCCGCCACATGCCTGTTGGTTTTGGAGTATTCTTGATAGCCGTCTAAGAACACCCGTCCCTTATTAGTCAGCACGTAACACTGTTTTTCAGGTTCAAAACTAATCAGAGACGCACCACTAATCTCAGCAAGATACTTCTGCAAAACCTTGTAACTCAAATTGGCTTGATACATTATCTGCGTTTTCTTAGCGTCTCCGCTAACGACATGCAGAATATCAGCTATAATATCTAGCCTGCCTCTATAATTTACCAAACTAAACTCTCCAAACATCACTGAAAAGAAACGAAGAAGCCTAAAATCCTCTTTAAAACTATATGTGAAGCCAGCCTCTGCCGCCTTTTTTAGGCTGTTGCTTCTCCTTCTTATCCTCACAATAAAGCAATGCCCGCGTATTCTTCCGCTGCTTCTTGCCCGTAATGTTAACCTTAACGAATTTGGTCCACCCGCCAACTTGAGGAGATGGAGGAACAAATCTTTCTGCATTAGCGATTTGGTTTTGCTCAAGAATTTCCTTAAAATTAAGGGCTTTATAATCACGTGTCGCATGAATTATGGTGCCTTTCTCAACGAACAGTTTAACATACTCCGCCGCGGCTACGCCTTCAGCCCGCACCTTGTCATCAACGCGCTCCTGCCACAACTTCTTCCAGTACACTTTAAGTTCCTCAACCAGTTCTTTCTGAGAAAGACTCACCTTTATGAAATCCCTCCCTGACAGGAGCGGAAGAGAATATGTGCTGACCTAATTGTAATTTTGATGCTGTCCTCCACTCTCCCTAACCTTCTTCATCATGCGCTATTTAAACCGCGCAGTATGAAACATCTGTATTATTTATCTAGAAGATAGATATGTTTTTCTATAATAGGCATCTGAGTCGTATAGAATACCTAGAAATTTCTTATAGATAACACGGCAGCTTCTCTAGAAGCTGCCATTCTTCGTTAACAGGCGTTAAGCTAAGCTTTGCAATGTTTAAATTCTACTTAACGCGTACCTTTTTATGGAAAATAGCTATAGATAATTTTTCTCTAATCCATAACCATAGCAGCGTACACGCGCGTTCCAAAATTCGAAATAAAGTGAGCCTTGAACCACTCAGCCTATTGAGCAATAAAAAGGTAAGAACAGCAGCATCAGATACTTCGCCAATCAACTTAGGAACAGCCATGCGCTTTATCGCAAGTCACTTATAACAAGTCATAACTCGTAATATAATTTATATAGCGCTTGTCAATCCTCTCCTATTAAGAGAGAAAGGAGAAGGCGATAGTGCAAAAAGCCACGAAGGTATTCAGCATAATACTCCTAGGTTTGCTGCTTGCATCCACGAGTTTGGCTGTCTATGCGGATATACAAGTTTCGGTATGGCTATTAGACCCAGTGAGCCACGGTGCTAAAGGCGTTTATTCAGGTGATCACCGTGTGGGAGACCTCGCAATCAGCGTGAGCAATGGCACGGCTCCTTGGGAGCAGACAGCCGCGTACTGTATGAACTTTAACAAAACAATCACAAGTGGCAACACATATCAGGCAACACTAGCGACAGTCATGGAGAATGCAGAGTGGCGAGCCGTTAGTTACATTTTAACGTGGTATCACCCGCCAACGAACGATAGCGCAGCAGCTGCTAACCAAGTAGCAATCTGGAGACTTCTAAACATCACAAGAGGATACAACTACTGGAGACCTGACTGGTTATATGGAACCCTTGATGATGCAGGCAACGCGTTAGCAAACATAGCTTACGGCAAAGATGTCGTGAGGCAAGGTGATTTGTTCCGGTGGATTGAACCCATAACAGCTAATCAGTCTGCAGTTATGGGCGATGCAGGCAAGACAATTACATTCAAGGCAAGGCTTACAAACGCGTCTGGAGCACCGAGAGCAAACGTCAAAATTTTGTTCTCGGCAATTCTCAGGCCAAACAATGTTACATTAAATTCAACGCATGTATATCCGTCGGAAGCTTACACTGACAGCAACGGCATAGTAGAAGTCACCGTGAAAGCACCATCAGATATTCTGAACGGCGCAAGCATCGAAGTCAAAGCCTCAACCAAAAGTGTATGGCCTCAACTGTACTTGGACATTGACGATTCAAGACGGCAAGACCTCATTGGAATCGGAACTACCTACGAGTTAACAGTGGCAACTAACGTTTGCCTTTTGGCACATATCTCAGTTATTCCAGAAGTTCCTTTTGGAACCTTAACTGCTGGCGCTGCATGCGTTTTTGCGTTCGCGCTTTGGACTAAAGGTAGCCGACTAAAGAAACAAAAAATGAAATAGACTACTATCGCAAACAAAATTGCCAAAGAAGCACCCAGCGCTAAGGCTGACAAAAAAGTTGAAGCAATCTTCCTTTTTTGCAGCATTGCTTTATCATTTTCAGGCAGATTTTCTGTAAAAGACAAAAAAGTTTTTTGACACATTTTAATCCCAAACCCGTTTACGGCTACGCCCTTTC
>CAYGYB010000058.1:0-7326 GCA_964354015.1 uncultured Candidatus Bathyarchaeia archaeon | reverse complement strand
GCCTCAGCCACTTCCTTCTCAACTCTCCTCTGCTGCTGCTCAACCTTCGAAAGCTGAATCTTGGAGTTTTGATAACCAACGCGCAAGACATTGTCAAATTGAGATTGAAGTGTAGACAGTTCAGTTTGAACCGTGCCTAGTTTCTGCCTGAGAGTAATTACCTCCTCTGCAAACCGCTCTCGCTTGACTTCCAACTCCTGAATGTGCCCAACATCAGTTTTCTTCCTTAACACAGCGATTTCAGCTTGAAGTTTCTGAAGTTCTTTCTGAATAGAACGCCTTTCAGACTGATACAGCCCCATCTGGGCCTTCTCAGCCTCTATCTCCTTTTCAAGCTTGGCACTTCGTTTTTCCACGCGTTTAACGTTGATTCGGGTTTGCTTGACGCTGTGCTTCACTCGTGCCATTTCCCTGTCAAGAGTAATTATGGATTCTGACATGTGGGCGATTTCAATTTTGGTTCGCTCAATTTCCTCTTCAAACGCTGTCATATCGCTGTCTCTCTGAAACAGATGCTGCTGAAGAGCTTTGACGGCTTCATCGAGGCTTTTGATAGCCGTTTCGCTGGGGATAATAGCGGAAAAATCTATAGGAGCCCTATAATAACCGCTTTCGAAAGCTCCGCCAGGCTCATACAGGTCACCATTAATCGTGACCGCACGGTAGCCCTCGTTTGAGAGAGCAAAGGCAGTTTTATCATCAGAGACTATCAGGGTGTCTCCGAAAACGTAGTTAACTGCTGACTCGTGATTTCTCTCGTATTTAATGAAGGCGGAAGCGGCGCCGCTGATGCCCTCTCTCTCAGGCATTCTGAGGGACTTGGGATTTGAAGTCCCTTGAAGCGGGATGATTTTTATTCTTCCCAGCTTCATTCGCCGCAAAGTTTCCGTGCACATGAAAGCGGAATCAATGTCCTTTACAACCAAGGCGTCAAGCCAACCAGCAGCCGCTGCCTCAATCGCTTTCTTGTACGTCCTATCGATTGTAATCAGGTTGCGCAGTCGTCCATGAATACCTGAGATTGCGCCTACCTCGCCCAACTCCTCTATGCCTCTTAACGCTTTTTCTTCAGTCGCCACTGTCTCAGCGAGTTCCCGCTGGGTGACGAATTCTATTACTGCCTCTTTCGCGGAATTCGCTATTTTCCCCGCTTCAGAAATTTCTCGTTCCACTGCTTCCTTTTGAACAGTTCTTCGCTCTATGGTACGCTCAAGATTCTTAAGCTGCGCCTTCTGTTCCTTCTGGACTTTGTCAAGTTCAGCCAATGAGTTCTCAATTTCAGAAAGCGTGGCGACGAATCTTGCCCTGCGCTCGTTCAGGTCCCTAAGCCGCTTGGAACTGAGTTGGACGGCTGCCTGACCCTTTGAGTATTCCAATCTTAAAAAGGCAAGCCTCTTGTAATGAGTGTCGGTTTGCAGTTCGATCTCGCGTATTTTTTTGCTGTTTTCTCCTAGGCCGCCCCAAAGCTGAGCGGTCTCTTGCGCAAGAACGTCATGCTCAGCCTCCTTCGCGCCGATCTGGGACTGAATCTTTTCATGCTCGACTCCAAACGTTCTTATTTTCAATCGGTTTTCCCGAATTTCGTTTCGAATGGACTGGTGCTGTTCCAGATCGTTCTCTCTCACGCGCTTTAGTCCTTCGAGGCTTGCCTGTCCAGAGCTTATTTTCGTTGTCAGCTCTGTCAGCTTTGATTTCAACTCGCCGATTCTTATCTGCACTTTCAGTACTTGTGAGCCGCCTTCTTCAACAATTTCTGAGCTTAGCTTTCGCCATTCGCCTTCAATCTCTCGCCTTTTGGACCTGCGGCCTTCGCGGAGTTCTCTAAACTTTTCAGCTTTGCTTCTAACCTTATCAGCTTGAGCTGAGGTTTCTTCCACTTTTTTGTTTAGCTGGATGATGTCGTTAGAGATCTTGATCGCTTCGAATTTCTTGATCTCGTTCTGGATGTAACTGTATCGTAGGAGTTCGTTGCGTTCCCTCTCGAGGTCGTCCAGCCGCTTTTGCACCTCGTCTATTCTGCCCATGGCCGTGCGGATTGAAATGTCCGCTGTCCGCAGTTTCTCTTCCGCCTCAGCCTTTTCAGAGTCGTACTGGGCTATTCCAACAAGGTCTTCGATGATTTTTCTGCGTTCCATCGGGTTAACGTCGGTTAACCGCGTTATGGTGCCCTGCAGTACTATGTTTTGGCTTGCACTGCCTATCGCGGCCATGGAAAGGATCTCGATAATGCGCGTCCGTGAGATTCTTCTGCCGTTCAGCCTGTAAACGCTTTGGCCGTTTCTGTAAACTTCCCGCGAAACCGTAACCGTGACCGTGTCAACGGGCATTATGCCGTCTGAATTGTCAAACTGGATTACTACCTTAGCCATTTTTGCTTTTTCTAATCCAGCTGTTTCAGAACCGTGAAAAATCAGTTTAGCCGCGTTTTCAGCGCGCAGCCTTCGCGAGCTTAATTCGCCGAGAGCAAACAAGATAGCGTCCATGATGTTGGTTTTTCCGCTTCCGTTCGGTCCAGTTATAACTGTGAAACCTTTATCTAGAACTACTTTAACTGTTTGCGGCCCGAAAGATTTGAAGCCTTTGAGTTCGATTTTTTTAATGTAGGGCATTCAGTTTGCGCCCTCGCGTTTGGAAGCGGACAACCTTCTTATCTACACAACTCGTAAACATTCTTATAAAAGCTTATACCACTACGCTTACGTTTATAATTTTACATTTGAATCAGGTAAGGGTTTGCTGAGGCTCCGGGCACCAAACTAAAGGAGAACAAGAAGAATGCAACTCTTCAGGAAACAAAGCTGCAGTCATTTTGAGTGCCCAAAGCCTTTTCAGCCCCTTTTTTACGCGCTTTACTGGGTTGTTGACTAAGAAAGGGGAAGATGGATAGGGCTGCGTTTTCGCGGTTTATCATCGCTTTCTGAACAGTACAATTAACATCAGGATTATGGCTATTATGCCAACTGCAAGAAGGGCATAGAGTAGTGGCGTGTAGTCTGGTGGTGCTTGTGGTGGTTCAGGTGTTGCTGTTGCTGGTGGCGCTTCACTAACGCTTACGTAGGTTGTTGCAAATGAGCTGCCGTATGAATCGTCGCCCATGAACGTTGCTGTCACGGTATACTGCCCGGGGACTTCAGGTTCCCATGTGAAGCCGAAGGTGCCGCTGTACCCGTCGGTGGTAACGTCGCCAATATGCACGTAGTTGTCATTAGGGTCAAGTGTGTACAATGACACTGGAACACCAGTTATCGTTTCATTATGCCAAATCCCATCGATCGGCATCTGCGTGTGCAAGTACTCCATCCACGTGCTCATCGAGTCTTTGGATACGCATGGAGTGCCTACCTGAGCCGGAGATAGATCCAGTACAGTGCCTTTGATCAGCACATTACTGCCATGTACGGAAACTTCAGGTGAAGCTGTGACTGTTGTGGCGCTTTTGCCCTTGCCGAACACGTATTTGTATCCGTCACTGCTGGCAATTGTGAGGTATCCGTCTGCTATTGGGCCTGGACCTGACCAAAGCCAGATTCCCTTTATGTTCCATATGCCCTCGCCCGTGGTAGCGTTGATGCAGTGTATTCCCCATCCTCTGGTGACGGGCGCGGTTGGTGTGTGCTCGTTGTTCAGTACGTACATCTTTCCATCGGCAATAAAAGCAGCGCCATCGAAAGAGTATCCAGTTTGGTCGTTCTCGTTACGGTATGGGGTTTCATAGGCGTTGGCTGGTGCTTTGTAGTGCCAAGCTATTTTTCCAGTATCCCAGTCGAAGGCGTAGACGCCGTCGTAGCTTTGCCTGTAGAAGAGTCCGTAGGCTGACTGCACAGCGTAAGCTCCGAAGCTAGCTTGTCCCCAAGGATAGTCCATCACTTCGCTTTTCCACACTTGTCTTCCTGTTCTCAGATCCCAAGCAAGCCAATATCCGTTTTTCATTAACAAAGCGACTTTTCCGTGGTCTGCGACAGCGCATGATCCGCTGTACATGCCTTGGTCACTTAATGAATTGTTCCACAGCATGTTGCCTGTTGCTAGGTCATAGCCCGTTACTATTGTTCCATAACTTGCTCCCATTGCGACAGGAGTAATGCCAGCGTAATTTGCACCTAAACCCGCTTCGAAGTCGATTAGAGTAGGTAGGCTACTTATCGCGTAGGTTGTGTTGCTTATTATTGCGTAGTCGCGTGCTGTTGCGCCAAAGCCTGCTGCTCCTCCAGCTGTGGTCCAGTTGATTAAGCGGTATCTGCCTGTAGTCGCGTTAGCGCCAAGGTCCTGAACACTCAAGACGTATTTGTTCATGTAGTAGGTTCCTGTTGTCACGGGGATAGAACTGTTCAAGGCTACGGCTCCGGTGAATGGATGATACTTTATCAGGCGGTTGTTTCCTATGTACACGAGACTTGTGTACCCTACTTCCCCAAAAGCGCGTCCAGCACTGCCAGGGACTTCTCCATAGCCGGTGTCATATTCGATATAGGCGGGTGCTTGAGTTATCCCTGTCTTTTCCCAGTATACCTCGCCGGTACGAAGGTCGTAGCATTGCCAAACGCTCTGCGTGGTTCCATCCACCACTTTTGTGATGGTTTGGTAGCATCTTCCAGCGTAGATTATTGTTGGCACGCTGCTTGCTGTGCTCATTTGGAATCCTGGTACGTCCCCTCCTATTATGCCTGATATCGCCTCCAGACGCTTCCATACTATGTGCGCGGTGTTTGGCGCTTGGACATATGGTATGAAATTCTGTTGGTTGTTCCAGTAAATGCTTGTGTCAGCTGGCCAGTTGCTGCCTCCTCCTGGACCGCGCCACGGGTAGTTTCCTAGTATTGGCGCCCACTCTCTGTTGGCGAAGGCTACGGGTCGGGTCCAGTAGTCTGATGGTAGTGCCGCAGGCGGCCAAGAAAGCACTGGTTCCTGCTGTACGGTAAGTGTTTGTTCTGCAGTTGAGCTGGGCTTGTAGTAGCATGACTGTGGAAAGTTGTTGTATGTGACTTGAGTGACAGAACTTCCTGCTGCTGCGGTGTAGTTTCCTGCTGGGAAATAGGCTCCTGGGAAGTCGAGCTTAAGTTTCCACGTGCCAGTCTGGTCGGCTACGTATTCAAACCAAGCTGTTGAGTCTCCACGATAGGAAGTTAGTGTTTCGACGTCTTGGGCTCCGTCTGGCTTCGTGATTGTGACCTTGTATCCTTTGATGTAGCGAGTTACATGAATTGGGGGTTCCATCCACACGTTGACTAGGATTGTCTGGCCTAGTCCTACGGGGTTAGGTCTAAAGCTGAGGAAAACGTTGGTGTTTACTTGGAAATCGGGAGTAACACCGGCTGGTAGCGGCAGCGAACCTCCTTCCTGAATATTTGTAGCTTGTTGTGCATGCGCGGGCATTGCCATTAGCGTAACAGAAGCCATCAAAAGAACGAAAATGAACATTGTAGCAATCTTTGTTTTGTTTATTGAAGTTTTCATTTTCTTTTCTCCTGTAATTTCTTCTGAAACAATAGAAATATACGTGGGCTGGCCTAATAAAATTTTTGTAAACCTTAGTTTGGCTAAATTTCTCGTTATTTCTCCACAAGAAAACGCGAATGGTTACAGGTTATGCCTCCACTTGCTCGTGGGTTTAAATCACACCCCCAGGCTTCAGAATACAAACTTGGGCTTTGTTACAAAAGAAAAACTGCAGCGCCTTTGCAGAAAAGAGAAAAAGAGGGGATTTCGCGGGAGATATCGCCAGCGTACGTTCAATAAAAGCTTATACCACTACGCCTACGTTTATAATTTTACATTTGGAAACACTGCGGTTTTCTGACGATTGCTCAGACTCGAGAAATCAACTACTCACAGGACACCGCCAAAACAAGACAGCAATAACACTATGAGCTTTGGAAACAAAGCTGCAATTACTTTGTATGCCCAAAGTCTTCTCAGCTCTTTTGGGTTATGTTTTATCGAATTTTGAACAAAGAAAGGGGAAAATGGGTTTGACTGCGCTTTTGGGTTTCATCAGCGTTTTCTGAGCAGCAGCAGATTAACTAAGCCTATGACTATGGCAATTACGACAGCTACGATTAAAACATAGATTAGTACTGAGTAGTCAGGTATTACTTGTGGTGGTGGTGTTGGTGTTGCTTCTGGCGCTGCTACCACGCCCACTGCAGTTCCAGCCAATGAGCTTCCGTAGGAATCGTCGCCCTTGAACGTGGCTGTTATAGTGTACTTGCCTGTGATTTCTGGTTTCCACAGGTAGCTGAACGCGCCGCTTAAACCGTCAGTCGTTGCATCGCCAATGTGAATAGTGTTGTTGTTGGCATCAACCGCGTCTAGTGACACTGGAACGCCCTTCACGACTGCAGGCTTAGTTTGCTGCATATACAAGTACTCCATCCAAGCGCTCATGCTTTCTGCGGAAACACATGGCACACCCGGCTGACCTGGAGACATATCCAGCACTGTGCCCTTTAGCACAACGCTTTGCCCCAGCGTTATAGCCGTCAATGGAGCCTCAACTGTCGTAGCGCTCTTGCCTTTGCCAAAGCAGTATAGTCTGGTGTCATACAGATTGGCGGCTAAGAGGTAGCCGTCCGCAATAGGTGTGGGTCCGCCTTGCATGCCTGTGCTGAATGATATGTTCCATATGCCCGCGCCGGTAGTCGCGTTAACGCAGTGCAGTTTCCAGCTTCTGCTGAAAGGCTTCTTGGGAACGTCCTCGCAGTTACTTCCGTAAAGTTTGCCGTCTGCGATAACTACTGGACCGTATGAAAAAGCGTACCAGCCGTTCACGCCGCTGGGCGTTTCCCATCCTGATGTCCCGCCGAAGTATTTCCAAGCTACTTTTCCTGTTGAGGCGTTAAGAGCGTAGATGTACCCGTCGTAGCCTGCTACGTAGAAGTAGCCGTATGCTGCGGCTGCTGTGTAAGACCAGAAAGAGCCCCAAGGATATTCTCCAGGCACGCTTCTCCATAGTTCCTTTCCTGTGTGAGCATCATAGCATATGTAGCCTCTTGAGCCATCTGCGGGATTTGTGTAGTATAGCGGATAGATTACTTTTCCGTACGCATTAACGCCACCGAAAGCATACTGCCTCTCGATTGTTCCATTCCAAAGCTGGGCGCCTGTTTCAGTGTCGAAAGCCCCGGCAGGCGAACCCATAAGGTAAACGCCTACGCCATCTCCGATAGAGCTTATGCCGCCGAGCGTGTAAGATACGTTCCATATTATTCTATTCTTAAAGGTAGTGTCAGTTCCGTCTATGGTCCACTTAATCAAGCGGCTGCCCTGTTTGCTGTAGACGTATGGGTCTTCAAAGGCTGTAGCTGTCATGCCAGTTACGTTAAGAAT
>CAYGYB010000057.1:0-7394 GCA_964354015.1 uncultured Candidatus Bathyarchaeia archaeon | reverse complement strand
CATTCAGCCTGTGAGGGCGGCAGGTGAGCCGGTTTATATTAGGGCTGATGGGTTGGTTGATCCTTCGGATGCGCCGATTTTGAATGTTGGGAACGTCTTTTACACGTTTACAGACGACATCAACGAGAGCCTTGTGGTTGAGCGTGACAACATCGTGGTTGACGGCGCAGGCTACATGCTTCTGGGCGCTGGAATTGAAAACGGAATATCCTTGTCTGGAAGAAGCAACGTTACCGTACAAAACCTAACAATTGAAGCATTTGAATATGGCATCTATCTGAGCAACTCGCCTGGCAACACATTATATGCAAACACCATAATAAACAACACTTATGGCATACGGCTTGATTCCTCTTCAGGCAACAGCGTATCTGCAAACAACGTAACAAACAGCACCTATGCTGGCATCCAAATCTCTTCCTCTTTAAACAACGGCGTATCTGCAAACAACGTAACAAACAACGGCTATGGCATTTTGCTTGAGTACTCTTCAAACAACAACAACATAACTGGAAACACCATAACAAACAACAAGGATTATGGCATCAAACTCTATAGCCATTCAGACAACAACGGCATATCTGCAAACAACATAGCAAACAACACCGGCTTTGGCATCCTGCTCTATTCCTCTTCAAGCAACAATAACGTATCTGCAAACTACATAGCAAACAACACCATCTATGGCATCAAACTGTGGTCCGCTTCAGGCAACAGTATATCTGAAAACAACGTAACAAACAACAGCAATCACGGCATATGGCTCTATGACTCTTCGGGCAATAGTATATCTGCAAACAACATAGCAAACGGCACCCAAGGCATCTGGTTTGAGTCCTCTTCAAACAACAACAGCATATCTGCAAACAACATAACAAACAACAAAGACTATGGCATCTTGCTCGATTCCTCTTCAAACAACATTATATCTGCAAACAACGTAACAAGTACCCTTCATGGCATCTCGCTTGAGCACTACTCAAACAACAACGGCATATCTGCAAATTACGTAGAAAACACCACTTACTTCGGAATCAGGCTGCTATCCTCTTCCGGCAACAGCGTATCTGCAAATAACGTAACAAACAACAACAACTATGGCATCTTGCTTGAAGATTCTTCAAGCAACAGTGTATCTGCAAACAGAATAACAGACAACAGCTGCGGCATTTACCTTACGACCTATTCAGACAGCAATAGCATATCTGCAAACTATATAGGAAACAACACCGATGGCATCGTGATATATTACTATTCAAACAGCAACGGTATATCTGCAAACACCGTAACAAACAACAGCCGTGGCATCTGGATCTATGAGTATTCAAGCAGCAACAGTGTATATGCAAACAACGTAACAAACAACAGCGATTATGGCATCTGGATCTATTACACCTCAAGCAATAACATATATGCAAACAACGTAACCAACAACGGCTGTGGTATCATGCTTGAGTACTCTTCAAGCAATTCCATTTTCCATAACAACTTCGAGAGCAATACGGCACAGGCAACAGTGAACCCGCCCGAATACGTGAACACCTGGGATAAGGGTTATCCATCAGGCGGCAACATTTGGAGTGACTACGCTGGCGTTGACCTCTACAAAGGTCCATACCAAAACGAGACTGGCAGCGACGGAATAGGCGATACGCCCTACGTCATTAATGCTAACAACACGGATCGTTATCCATTAGTGGGTGAGTGGAGTCCAGTCTTAACGCTCGAAAGCGTAACGGCCTGGTACTGGACAAACAACACCGTTGTTAATTCTGTGGCGGTTGCGGATGTGGATGGCGACGGGCAGAAAGAAACCGTGACGGGTGGAAGCTTTTACGATGGCAGCCGCAATGTAGCGCAACTGGTGGTCTGGAACAGCTCTTCTCTGGCACCTGAACGGTTAACCACATGGTACTGGACCGACAACACCACAATCAATTCAGTGGCCATAGGTGATGTTGATGGCGACGGCGGAGTGGAAATCGTCACGGGCGGATACTATTTCGACGGCACACGCCAAGTTGCTCAACTGGTCGTGTGGAACGGCTCCAGTTTGGCTGTTGAGGGAATTCGGACTTGGTACTGGATTAACAACACTGTGATTAATTCTGTTGCGTTAGGCGACGTTGACGGTGACGCTCAAGTGGAGATTGTTACTGGCGGATACTTCAATGACGACACAAGAAACGTTGCTCAGCTTGTGGTCTGGAATGGAACTGACTTGTCAGTTGACAGGCTGACAACGTGGTGCTGGATTGGCAACACGGTGATAAACTCGGTAGCTGTAGGTGACGTTGATGCTGATGGGCAAACCGAAATCGTTACGGGTGGAACATTCAACGACGACACACGCGACGTAGCTCAACTGGTCGTGTGGACCGGTTCTGGTTTGGCTGTGGATAGACTTACGACGTGGTACTGGACCAGCAACACGGTTATAAACTCAGTCGCAGTGAGCGACGTTGATGCTGATGGGCAAACCGAAATAGTCACCGGGGGATACTTCAACGACGGCACGCTGAACGTTGCTCAGCTTGTAGTTTGGACGGGCTCAGCATTGGCTGTTGACAGGCTAACCACATGGTACTGGACCGACAACACGGTGATCAACTCGGTTGCGTTGGGCGATATGGACGGCGATGGCGAAGTGGAGGTTGTTACTGGCGGATACTACAATGATGGTGTGCGTAACGTGGCTCAGATGGTTGCTTGGAGCGGTGATGCCCTTGCGGTTGAGAATATTCAGACGTGGTATTGGGTGAGCGACACTGTGATCAGTTCTGTGTGCCTCAGCGACGTCAACGGCGACTTTTCAGCTGAAATCGTAACTGGCGGAGCATACAATGACGGAACACGCTGGATCGCCCAAGTAACAGTTTGGGGCATGGAATAAACAGCGAACAAGCCGAAGTCTCCAAGGTTTCTAAATGAGAGGCGAACGGCCAATTGGCTTCTTTCTCTAATTTTCCTGTTCTGAACTCGCGTTCGGGCTCTCGAAAGAATCATAGAGCGCGCTACGTTCCCATGGTTTTTTCTTACGGCTTTTAGGCCAAAGAATAATGATGATTACGATAATTGATATGATGATTATTAGGAATGTTGGGTCTAGTGCTAGCCACCCTATGTAAGGTATTCGATACACAACTCGACCATGAACATCTTGTCCAGGTATCCAATATGGGTCCTCCGTAGTTGCGTCCCCCTTCGTTCTGAATCTAAACGTGCCATTTGCTAAGGACTCTTTTACAATCACTCTGTGTATTGTGTAACTGCTTTCACCTGGAATGTGGAAGAGTATTATTTCTCCTTCCTCTATTTCGGACGCTGGGGCTCCTTGAACAATGATTAGGTCTCCGACTTCGAGGGCAGGGCTCATGCTTTCAGAAGCCACGGCGACCCATGGGGTTGGAGTGGCGAGAGCGACTTGAAACCCAACGTAGACACCTAAGACTGAAAGGATAACGGCGAGTACTGCCAAAACGTCGATTAAGATTCTTCGGTGTTTGGGTTTGAGCTTCACGCAACTCTGCCTCTTTTGTTTTAGGTCACATCATTTGCATTTGTATTTTTGCTCTTTCGGTAATAATGCTTGATTGGCGCGCGACTGATTTTTTATTCTTCCTCTTCTTCTTTTTTCAGTCTTTCATTGATGCTTGATTCGGTTATCGTGTATTCATACAGGGTTGTTTCATCAATTACATAGAGGAGGTGGGTTTCGGGAGGTTTGCGAGTGTGGACGATCGGCTTGCTAAGGGTGTCAGCTACTTTAGCAAGATCTGTCAGCGTCTTCATGTGAACTCTTGTTAGATGTTCTTGGAACCGCGGTTCTTGAATTGATTCGCTGATGACATGTTTGAAGGGTTCGATAAAATCTTCGAAAAGTTCTTTAGGTTTGACGGGTTTAGCTGGCTTGCCTCTCACGTAGGCCCAAGCTATCACGAGTACTCCAGGGAAGGCTACTGCGGACAGGGCATAAGAAATATTCCTTTGTCTTTCCACTTCAGGGCGATATATACTTTCGGTTGTTTTGATGTCGCCGTTTCTGGAGTTTTGAGTCCCTTCAATTGTTATTGCATCAACCGTGCTGTAAATAGACGGAAAAACCATACTCAGTTTTGGAGCGAATGACTCGTTGATTGGGCCGTCTGGGGTGTTTGCTTCGATTTCCATATGCACTGTTGTAGTCACATTATATTCAAGCGCAGCCATTCCAGTTTCTTGGGCGATGGTATCAACCAAGCGCTTAACTGAAGAAACGTTGATGGGTGGAATGTTCTGTATATACAGGCTGGCGTCTGTTCCTGTGAGGGTTACGGTTTTTTGTTGCATCTCACCGATTTTCTTTTGCCAACTGGAACTTGCTAAGTATTCATCTACATAGTAACGAACCGTGAGAGTTGCTGATTCGTCGCCTTGAAAGTTGTAGGTGAAGCCTACATTAATAGTATCGATAATGCTTGTGAAAAGGGGTCCTTCGTTTGGTCCCAGTGTTGTTTTGTTGTAGATTGTGTTGGGTTTGAGCATGGCGACGTAGTCGAATGTTCCATACTGCTCATAGGTATACAACGTTACGACTGATTCTTCTCTGATTGGAAGCTGGTGACTGTAAAATAGTAGGTAACCTGCAATCAAAGCTAAAATAACAAATATGATAAGCAGAGCGGTGATGATTTTTCGCTTCATGTAATTCCCTTTTCGGTGCGGCTTTATATTTTACATAACGGTTAAAAATTCTTTTTTAGCTCTATATATAGGTTATTCCGTGGGGTTCTGTGGAGTCTCGCTGGGTTGCGGGTTCATGTGAGTTTTCGCTGCATGGCTTGGCATTTTGAGTTAAAATCAGCCACGTATTGCTCCCTTCAACTTTTGTCCCGCAAGCTTGGCAGGAGTTTTAGCCCGCAATCCCTCATACTTTCCAATGTGGTTGTTGAAGATTTAGTAACCCGGAAATACAAGAGTCTCTTTGGTCACTAAACCGCTCAGGATGTTTTTCGGTCTAGGATTTCATCATTGTTCTTTCCAACTTGTTATTGTTTTTTCTCCTTTTGTTGATTGCTGCAATTATTGAAAACACAAGGCGGGTGCCTTGGAGAACAGATTAGTCGCTCTTATTTTCCTTTTCTAAATCGTTGGTTTGGAAAACGTGGATTTTGTGTTCTGAGTAGTTCAGAAGGAAGTTTCGAAAAACGAGATCGAGTGGCAAAGAAAAAATGCAGCCTGCACTTGCCAAGAAATAGAAGGTCGCTGCTGAGATTGCATATCTCAACGATGGCTGGTACCCTTCGAGTTGATCCTTGTATCTTCCATGTTTCTTCGTAATTTTGTTGAGAGGTTTCAAGAAAAAAGACAAATCAACACCCTGAACTTGAATTAGACGCGCGCCTCCTTTGTCTTCAAAATATTTCTTATAGGGGTGAACGGCTGTGGGAAACTGAATGTTAATATTATCATCAGTTTCATAACCATATTCCAATAAAACAATATCACCGCCAACTTTAGTTGTTCGCAAAATGTCAGCAACGGCGGATCTGAACAAAGGCTCCTCAATGATGTGTTGAAGAACAGTTACGCTTAATACTGAATCAAAGGTTCGGGTGACAAACGGGAGTTGAGTGGCGCTAGCTAACACAAAGTCTGCGTGCAATCTTTTTCTGGCAATATTCGACTTTGCCTTCTTTATCATCTCTCGCGATAAGTCAACTCCGACTACTATCGATCCGTTTTCTGCCAGTCTGGCACTCCAACGGCCGACACCGCAGCCTACATCTAGAACAGCTTTCCTTGAGAGTCTCCTCAAAATATTGAGAAGAGCAGATTTTTGAAGGTAGTCAATGTACCAGTTTATCAAGCCTTTTGAGCTCGGAACAAGAACGGATCTGAAATCTGTTTTTTCGCTATACTTTTGGGCAGTTTCATTCCAAAAATCTTTCATACTTCGAAGGTCGGTCATCGTTACTTAATCACTCAGTTTTGACTACCTTTAAGTTCTTCTGTTAAGTAATTAGAGGCTCCCTGATAATATTTTATGTTATGTGGCTGCAGCTTTACATAACGAATAACCGAGTTAGTCCTTTGAAACTGCTGCAAGTGCGAAACAGTCGACTCATGACCACTGAAAAGAATCAGGAATAGTTGATTGTAATTTCTTCGCAGTCAATTTAGTCTGCGCTCTATTCCTAGGTAGCGTAGGATTTCCAAAGCGTCTTGATGGCACGGAAAATCAAATGAGAACGCGAGTTATTATGTAGAAGAATTTGGCTCTAAATCTCTTGAAAGGCGTCACAAGATAAGCAAGCATAAGGTAAATAAGGATACAACTTAGCACATTCTTTATTATAGAACAGAAGCATGAATAAGATGCGGTATGATTTCATAGAATTAGTTTATGAATATCCGTTATATCTGTCACTTCCAGAAAAAGAAGACTACTTTCTTTTTCCACCGTTGACCGCAAAAGAAATGGGCTTAAAGGCGGCAATTTTCACCAGTAGAACAAGAATTACTAGCCAAAGGGAGGAAAATATCAAGGGGGTTGATGTTTTCAGATTTGATTCAATTGGTAAAATGTTACTTGAGCTTGCCAAATTTCAACCAGCACTTGTGCATGGACATAGTTTTGGATGGATACCAGCAAATATCGCACCGCTCTTTGTCAAGAAAAGTGTATTGACCCCTCACATCTACAAGCTGGATACTTATCCTAAGTGGAAAATTGATCTTGCAATAAATTTCATAAAGAAATTCAATGCGATAATTACTCTAACTCACTTTGAGGCTTCTCAATTTAGGAAGAGGGTAGATGAGTCAAAAATCAACATTATTCCGCTTCCTATTGATTCTGATTTCTTTTCGAGCCCAGAATACGTGGATCGAAACAAGAAAGACACGATCATGTCACCGGAAGATAAATTGGTCCTTTGTGTTTCAAACATTTTCCCAAGCAAAAATTTGGAGACACTGATAAGAAGCTTTGCAATAGTGAAGAAAAGGCTTCCTAGAACGAAATTGATGTTTGTTGGCGGTGAACCTAAGACTAAACTGGGGCTGCTAACTGCTTCAAGAGCAAACTGGCATTACAAACCTGAACTAATGAAACTCGCCTCATCTTTAGGTGTGAAAAAAGATGTCTTTTTTGTAGGGCATAAAGAAGCTAACGATTTGCGAGATTTTTACCAGATGGCAGATGTATTCTGTTTGCCTTCACTGAAAGAGGGGCAGTCCCTTGCTGCTGGCGAGGCAGCCGCATCTGGACTTCCGCTAGTGTTGTCCGAGTTAGAGCCTTTAGTGGAAATCTACCAAGGTTGTGCTTTATTCAACAAACCATTAGACTATATGAAAATGGCTGAGAACATAACCGAAATACTAACGAATCAGAACTTGGCGAAAACCTTGGG
>CAYGYB010000056.1:0-7416 GCA_964354015.1 uncultured Candidatus Bathyarchaeia archaeon | reverse complement strand
GGGTCATAAGGAATATTAATGCCTTCATTACGGTAGACGTAGGTTTCGTTTTGTTCCCAATCTGTTTTATAATAAACCTGCATTAGCCGCGTATAAGACGCATCCTTTGACTCTCCAACATGTGCATCGAACTTAAGGGTGACATTATTTGAGTTGTATACGCTGTTGTTCTGTGGAGACACTATTGTTAGTGCAGGTGGTTTTGTGTAATCTGCTGGAGATACCCAATCAGTCCCTATCCACGGATTTGCCGTTGCCCAATCAACTAATTCTGTTCCTGCCATCGCGGACATTAGGAATGCCAAAATGACCGTTAGTGCTAATGCTTTTCTTTTCATGAGCACCAAATCTCTTCGTTGCTTTCCTGTCTAATAACAGGCTGTTTCTGCGGTAAAAACGTTTTTGTCAAGATTTCTTGACTAAACTGCCATTTTTTAGTCAAAATTTCTTGACTAACTCCTATTCAGAGCGGGAAATAAGGGAACTGCAACACACCAGCCTATTTGGAGCCTAATAGTGGTTCATTGCAGAAACCTATAGAGGGCCTATCCGCACAGGCGCTGTGCAATCTATTTACAGTTTAAATAAGGGGGCTATAGTCACCACAGAGTACAACAGTCCAAGAATCTATGCATCACTCAAAAAGAATCCAGACACACCACGAAACATAGCCAAATCAGTTACTGTGAAGTAAGTTGAAGGCAAGACTGACGCTTAACGACGGCGCTTCTTAAAGTAAACCAGTATGCCTGCGCTGATGGCAACTGCTGTCACTGCGGAAGCTACGACGGGCGTTGTTGGGAATGGTTCTGGTTTAGCTACGGTGAAGGTTATGGTTTCTGAGACGCCTGTGTTTTCAAACTGGTCTTTCGCGTAGACAGTCACGTTATGTAAGCCACCAGCTAAGCCAGTTATAGTAGTGTTACCGGCAATGGCTATTGTCGCCTGCCCGTCAAGGCTGTAGCCCATCCAAGATGCGGTTTTTTCCAAAGCAAATGTCAACGGAACGTCGCTTCCAACGTAGGTTCTGTTAGTTTCTGGCGAAACAACGGACGGAACAATCCCATACCCAAACGGAATGTACTGCTCATTCGCCGCGTACGGCGTGATGGCAGGAATTTCATCGAGGCTGTGCAACGCGTCAGAATAGGTGTAAATATTGCCTCCAACTGCATACAACACATCGTCTACGACGGCAACAGCAAAATTGACTCGGCTTGTGGACATATTGGCTCCAAATGCCCAAGTATCAGTTGCAGGGTTGTAAACTCGAAGAGCATCGTCTAAAATATAAATCTGTTTAGGCGCCATCTTGCCAGTCGTCAAGATCAACGCACCTCGCTTGACTCCGCCTACGGGAGGAGACGCCCCTTGAATCCACATGTCAATTTCAGGGTCGTATATTTGGTTCAGGACAGTGAATTGCCCCCCTGAATAAGAATAGGATACAAAGTATATCTTATTGTTGACGACCGCTGATGCCCCGACTGCTTCAGTCGGTATGGATGTCTTGATAGCCCAAGAATCCGCAACTGGATCATAAACCTGATTAAGGGTATTATTGGGATTTCCGCCTATGAGGAAAATTTTGCCGTTCACAACATTTGCCTCCGCAACTTTGGCTGTCAGCATGGGTGCCTTGGTTTCCCAAGTGTCTGTTGCTGGATCATAAACCTCGTTTACTTCAGTGAACCCAGTGCTGGTGTATCCGCCTATGCAGTAGATTTTGTTTTGAAAAACTGCCATGGCGAAGTCGTTTCGTGATGTGGGCATGGGTGCCTTGGTTTCCCAAGTGTCTGTTGCTGGATCATAAACCTCGTTCAATTTTGTTCCTCCTCCTATACAGTAGACGCTGTTTTGGCAGACTGCTATGACAAAATATGCTCTCGGAGTAGGCATTGATGTCTTGAGCGTCCAAGTGTCTGTTGTTGGATCATACTCTTCGTTTGCGCCCACTATTTCACCGCTGTGTGGCAAGGGGTTCCTCTGATTACCGCCTCCTCCGCTCTGGGTGGAGCCTCCAATAGCGTAGATTTTGCCGTTCACCACAGCGGCGCCTAAGCCGCTTCTTGCCACTTGCATAGGCGCTTTTGACACCCAAGTATTTTCGGTTTCTTCAGCAGAGGCTGGCGCAGGCATCGTGACAAACATACATGCCGCCAAGAAGACAAACACTAGGACTAATCCAACACATTTACTCATGTTTATCTCCATACATTATTCTATTTTCGATTTATTAAAGGGTTTTTGTAAAGGTTTCTTGACTAAACAGGCTTTTTTCTTAGTCAAGATTTCTTGACAAGCAAAACTTTCAAGAAAAAAGGGGGATGATGTCATTTTGCTAGTTGCTTTAGCTGCTAATAGTATGAATAGTAGTACGCTGTGAGTGTATTAGCTCCAGTAAACAAAATAGTCAACGGATTAGCACCGTACGAATAGCCGTTGTACATGTAGTGGTCGAAAACATGGTAGTATCCATCATAGATGGGGCTTTCCACATAGATTTGGCGGTTTCCCAACAGTACTGTATAAGCATAGCCTGTGGTTCCAACGTAGTTGCCGTCTATGTAAAGCGGAACGTAACCGGGGTTACCATATTGGTTGTAGGCATACACGGTTAACTGCGCTGTTTGACCTCCGATGTTTATGTAGATTGGACTAGACCAGCTGCCCCAGTTGCTGTTGGCGCATTTAGCTTGAACCCTGACGCTGTACAATCCGCCTGAACTCCAAGAATGGCTCGCGTTCCCAGGGTACCCGTCTGGGCGCGGGTATGTCGTTGTATAAGGCGTGCCGTCGCCCCAGTCAAACCTGTATTGCACAGGGTGCGCGTAAGGGTCTCCTGCGAAACCACTAAATTGGTAGTATGTACTGGGATTTCCTGTTGTGGGACCGCTAATGGAGGGTGTGCCCGGTGCATCAGGCGGTGGAGTAAACTGTTTTAGGTGTATGTTGCCGTTGCCATAGACTGCAAGAGTACAGCCATATCCGTATTGCGGTTCTCCTTCATCGTAGTAGTATCCATTGCCGTTCTTATCAAGAGGCCATACTGCCTCAAACCCTGTTCGAAGTGGGCTACCTCCGAAATTTGAACCCATAAATTGCCATGAAGCACTATCCAAAGCCTGATTCACTGACACATCATAGTACAAAGCATGGTAAAAGAAGCTGTAAACCCAGTAATAGTACGGGTTACCTTCGCCGTAGGGTATGCCTTGCTCGAGAGCTGCTGAGCCGTAAGGAAAGCCTATGTAAACTTGGGGGCACCAATCTGGATCACTGTAGCCGTCGTCGCTCATATTTTGAGCTATGTTGAACCCTTGCGCGCTCTTGTCTACTACATAACGACCGTGAGTCCAAGCGAAGGGCATTCCAATTGCCCTAGGATTTGGGTTCCACTGAGTATCTATCAAGCCTTGACCAAGGCGAGTAGTGTCTGCTGATTGACATGCACTTATGAATGCAAAGATGATTTTGCGTGGCTGAGTCAACTGATATATGGACTGATCGTAGACGCCGTGATTCCAATCGGTATGACCTGCTGGGTCACCATAATAGTCCTGATAAGTAGTAGCGATTATAGTGCCTGTGTTGTCTTCGAACATGTAATGCTCCTCGCCTGGTGGTGAATTAATAGGATAGCCGCTGACGCCGTGGTCGAAATCAACTACTGCTGCATAATCGTTGTAATACTGCAAAGTTCCAGTGTCGCCAAGAATTTGTCCTGCCGATGAACCAGGGTTTTGGCTTCCTTGGTGATTAATGCCATTATTGCCAGTATAGCCATTGTTACCGAAATAATTACTGATGTTAGCTGCAGCCAACTGCTGTTGATAAATCTCGTTTGGGCTTTTGCGCCAACTTAGACCAGTACCTGGATTAATTGCACCTGTGCTTTCGGAACCCCAAACTGCAGCGCCTCTTGTTGTCGCATTGACAGTGGCAACGGGAGCCAAGAATAGTATTGAGAGCAACAGAGCACAGAGTATTCCGCCAGTCTTTTTAGAGAGCGGCTTTAGCAGATTTGCAGAGTGCGACTTATTCTTTCTACTTATCCCAGCAATAACCGCGCCGATCATAGCTATGGTGATAGTTGAAATCGAAAGTATCGTGAGCATGTTTGACTTTGCTTCAGAAATCGTTGTCGCTTGTCTATTCGTGCCTGCAGTAGTGGCGTCTTCTGGCGGGGCAAAGTTGACCATGCTTCTTGGATAGACCGGACTTCTTTAGTGTCTGCCCAGATGTCAACTTCTATGCCGTACATGTAGCCGTACCACTTGTCTAAAGCAATGCCAACGCGCCAAACCGGATAAAGCATTAGAGGATTTTCACTGCGTGCTTTTTCTGTTCCTAAAGAACCATCAAAGATCAAGGATGCCCAACGTACGTTTGACTCGTTAAAATTCTTCGTCTCCAACGTATCAGCATCCAACTTCACGCTCCAAGAATGAGCCTTAGCAGCATCCAAAGCAATAGCTATCGCCTGTTCTTTTGAGAGGTTCACGTTTGTGTTGCCAATGTCATAGAGCTGCCAATTATCGACAAAAGCTGTTAAGAAACCATCTTTAACGCCTATGGCTATGAACTTGGAGTACGGCGCTATCGCGTCATTGGATGTGTAATACCACCTGAAAGTGGTGCAGCCGCCATTAGCAGTCACTGCAAGCGCAGTGGTTCCTAATGTTTTTGTTATGTTCTTGTCAACGTCCACGTCATCTAACATAGACTCTAATTCACCGAAAAGCGAATTGGCAGTGTACATTTGATACTTAATAAGGAAGTTCTTGGCAACAAGAGAATTGAAGCGGCTGGTTGGCTTAACCAAGTTTGAAGCATCTTCTTTTTCAAGTACCTGCATCATCTGCAGATTCCCGTTTGCAAAAGTACAGAGCATGCTAAGCTCACTTTTGTCAGATGTGAGATTGTAGATTACGCTCTGCTGAGGAACAACACCCAAATATGAGGCTTGAGACGCTTCTGAATAATCTTTTACAGCCACGTTATATTTAGTCAAGTCTACACCAACAACATCGCTCAATATGGTTAGCCCTTTTTGTTGAGGGGTCATTTTTGCTGCTTGCACGCTAGGTGTTATAGCTGCGTAAGTGCTAGAAACCACCAGTATGATAAGGAAAAGCATTGTGAACAACAGTTTCCGTCTAGAATTTTCAGTCATTTTCTTTTTCTCCTTAAATTTTATGGAAAAGTTGTCTCTTTTCCACTGTCTATTTCTGCAGAATCAGGCTTATAAGAACTATTGCGAAATAATATTCCCGTTCATACTCCAAAACAGAATATTCTCGAATTCTGAAACCCGACTCACACATTAATTTCACAGATGCATATTCGAGAAAATATGATTGTATTTTTGTTGAACATAAAAATTGTTGAGCATAAAAAGCACAAAGTTTTTATGCGCCCCAGTTTTTGAGTGCCCTGAGCACGCGTATTCATCAAATAGGCAAACTAACTAAAAGCAGAGGTATCTGTTTTGAGGCTAGAAATAGAGCCAAGCATGCAAGAAAGAAGCCTCAGAGCTTTCTTAGACTTGATCATTCTCTGGGCTTTAGCGGAACAACCCCTGACAGGCTACAGAATAAGCCGTCTTTTTTTACAGAAATTCGGGATTCTCATTAGCCCCAGCATGATATACTCGAACCTGAAAACCCTAGAAAAGAAAGGATGGATAAAATGCAACCGAAAACAAGACGGGCGAACCTACAGCCTGACAGAACAAGGACAAAAAATAATAGAAAACATGACTAACATAACTCAAGAAATCCGCAGCTCCATAATAATCATGCTAGGAAACTAAAAATAAACCCACAAACTCAAAACCACAGCAACACTATCAGAACTATTTATACTTTCTATATATAAGGGGGCTATAGTCACCACAGAGTACAACAGTCCAAGAATCTATGCATCACTCAAAAAGAAAACAGACACGCCGAGGAATCTAGCGAAATCCGTTACCGTCAAGTAACCTCTTTCCTTTCTACTTGTTACTTTTTTTGAACACACATACGTTAAAAAGCGCCAGCTCACACTGTATCATTTGGGTACTTTAATTTGGAGAAGACAGACTGGGAAAAACTTGTCGATAACCTAACTAGGCAGGGTATCCTTCGCTCGCCCAAAGTCATCAAAGCCATGCTTGCCGTGCCCCGCGCCAATTTTCTTCCAAAAGACACACGGTCTTACAGCGCTGTGGACACGCCGCTTTCAATAGGCTTCGGTCAAACAATTTCAGCACCACACATGGTTGCGATAATGAACGAAGCCCTCCAGTTGGAAGTTGGCCAAAAGGTTCTGGAAGTCGGCGCAGGCTCAGGCTGGCACTCTGCCACGATAGCGGAGATAATTGCGCCTCACGGTGCGCCTCGAAGCGAGTGGGGTCACGTGTACACGGTGGAGATAGTGCAGGATTTGGCTGAAATCGCGAGGAAAAACATAATGAACGAGGGCTACGGCGACCGCGTGACAATAACTTATGGCGACGGCTCAAAAGGGTACCCTGAGAAAGCGCCTTACGAGCGTATTATCGCCACAGCGGCAGCTCCACGTGTGCCTCAGCCTTTAGTTGAGCAGTTGAAGCCCAATGGCATAATGCTGATTCCAGTTGGCAACGTTTCCCTGTTCCAGAACCTCATAAAAATCACGAAAGACGCAAACGGCGCGATGAGGGAGCAAAACCTCGGCGGCGTAGCGTTCGTGCCGTTAACTGGCGAGCATGGACACAGGTTCTAAGTTACAGTTTCTACCCGAACCATTTCTCCAAAGTTGTTTTGCCTTTCTGCTTCTGTGCGCCTGCCTGCATCTTCTCTAAGGCTTTGCGGACGCGGTCTTCTGAAAAGTCTTTTTGTCGGCAGAGAAAATCCACAATGCCTTCCACGTTTGGTTCTTTCCACTCTATCGTGTAGTTGTCGGTGACTGCTGGGTGCAGGAAAACCTCGCGTATGCTTTCAGGCGGATGCGGAAACTCTACGTTCTTAATGTGTGGCAACGCATTCTCCAGTGTTCCGTGCTCTTTTATGAGTTTCAAGGCGGTTTTGGGTCCTAAGCCTTTTATGCCGTCGGGGTTGAAGTCCGTGCCAATGAGTATGCCTACGTCGATTAGCTGCTCATGAGTGATTCCGCACTGTTTCAGAACGTTGTCCAAAGCAATGACCTCGGGCATGATGTCCACGTACACGTTCTTATTTGGAAGCTTTCTTCTTCCCGAAATGGTCACGTTCCGTAGCAGCAGGGGCGCTCCAAAGAGCAGGCTGTCGTAGTCTTGGCTTGCGCAGTAATCTGCGTCGCCGCGGCGTGTCATGTGCGCCGCCTGTGCTTCGCCTTCGCTGGGCGCCTGAATCCAAGGAAGCCCCATCAGGTCAAGTACCCGTTTGGCGTCATCTTTCATGTAGTCTTTCA
>CAYGYB010000055.1:0-7443 GCA_964354015.1 uncultured Candidatus Bathyarchaeia archaeon | reverse complement strand
ATGCTTATTGTTGAGTTGCATGTGGACTGCCGCGACGCCATGGGTGCGAACGCGGTTAACACTATGGCTGAAGCTGTAGCGCCGCTGATAGAGCAGATAACAGGCGGATGCGTGTATTTGCGCATAATCTCCAATTTAGCTACAAAACGTTTAGCGAAAGCGTGGTGCACCGTGCCTAAGGAGTCAGTGGGCGGCGAAGAAGTGGTAGACGGCATCGTGAACGCTTCAGCTTTTGCAGCTGCGGACCCGTACCGCGCGGCTACGCATAACAAGGGCGCTTTGAACGGCATAATCGCCGTTGTCCTCGCCACGGGCAACGATCACCGCGCTATAGAGGCGGGAGCGCATGCTTACGCGGCGCTGAAAGGCGAATACACTTCGCTTTCTGTTTGGAATAAAAACGTGGATAGCGACCTTGTGGGCGAGATTGAGCTGCCTATGGCTGTTGGCTTAATAGGCGGTGCGGTGCGGACGCATCCAACCGCGAAGATTGCCGTTAAGATTTTGGGTGTGAAGACTGCTAACGAGTTTGCTGAAGTGTTAGCGGCTGTGGGTTTAGCTCAGAATCTCGGTGCGTTGCGGGCGTTGGCAAGTGAGGGCATTCAACGTGGGCACATGTCGCTTCACGCGAGGAACATTGCTGTGGCAGCTGGCGCAACTGGCAAGCTGATAGATCTTGTTGCTGAAAGAATGGTTAAAGAACGCAAGGTGCGCATGGACAGGGCGAAGGAACTGATTGCAGAACTCAGCAACAACATCAACGAGTAGTCAAAAACTGCTTTAATGATGCTGGGCAGTTTCGGTTGGTTCTTGGAAAAGGCTGGTGCTGAGATAGCGCTCTCCCGTGTCTGGTAGAATGACAACTATGAGTTTGCCTGCGTTTTCGGGTCTTTCCGCGACTTTTAACGCTGCCCACGTTGCTGCGCCAGAAGATATGCCCACGAGTAAGCCTTCTTTCTTGGCGAGCAGCCTTGCGGTTTGAAGTGCATCTTCGTCTTTTACTTGAATTATTTCATCCACTAAATTACGTTGCAGCACGTCGGGGATGAATCCTGCGCCTATGCCTTGGATTTTGTGTGGTCCTTTTGCGCCGCCGCTTAGAACGGGTGAGGCTGCTGGTTCCACTGCTATGGCTTTGAATGATGGCTTGAGCGGTTTAATGTATTGTGCTATGCCTGTGATGGTGCCGCCTGTTCCGACTCCTGAGATTAGGATGTCGACTTTTCCGTTTGTGTCGTTCCAGATTTCTGGTCCTGTTGTTTCTCTGTGAATCTTTGGGTTCGCCAAGTTCTTGAACTGCTGGGGAACGAAGGAGTTTGGGGTTTCTGCTGCGAGGGCTTCAGCTTTTTTTATGGCTCCTCCCATTCCTTCTGGGCCTGGTGTCAAAACAAGTTCTGCGCCGTAGGCTTTAAGCAAGCTGCGGCGTTCGATGCTCATGGTTTCGGGCATGGTGAGGATGAGGCGGTAGCCTTTTACTGCGGCTACCATGGCTAAGCCTATGCCTGTGTTGCCGCTTGTGGGTTCAATGATGACTGAGATTCCTGGTTTGATTAGTCCTTCTCTTTCGGCTTCGTTTATCATGCTTAGGCATATGCGGTCTTTGACGCTGCCGCCTGGGTTTCGTGATTCCAGTTTTGCCACGACTGTGGCTTTTGAGTTTGCGGTTAGTCTGTTTAGGCGTATTAGTGGTGTTTTTCCCACTGTTTCTAGGACGTTGTTGTGTATTTTGTTTATGTGAAAAGATGAGCAGAGTTTGCAGAAATCTGTTGAAATTTCGTCTGCGCAAATTTCGTTATTTGCGAGGCGTTTAGCGGTTTCTTTAGCCATTGCCTTAATTTTAGGCAGAATGTTCCCGAATTGTTCAGTGCTTTTGAATGCTCTTTTAGAATTGATGTACTGGCTTATTGCTGCTTGTGTTGTTCCGAGTTTTTGCGCTGCTTCAACCTGAGTGAGCTTGTAGGTGGTTACGAGTTCTTTCGCAACAAGTGACCTGAATATGGGCATTACGTATTTGCCGATTGTTTCACATCGAGCTGCCATGGTCATCGGCACAATATAACACGCTTATAGTTATAAATCAGTTGCATGAAAATATAAAAAAACGAAAAAAGGGATTGGTTCTACTTTGAGGCTAGTATGACCTTTGCCTGTCTCTGTATCCGCCTGAGCTTCTGCGGTCTCTGAAACCGCCGCCGCCTCGCCTGTCTCTGCCGCCGTAGCCACCGCCGCCGAATCCGCCTCTTCCTCTGAACGGTCGTCTTTCTTGCTCGTATGTTTTGCTGGATACGTTGTTCTCAGTGTTAACTTCACCTGCAAATGGTTCTTTTGCAGGTTCTAGTTTTCCGTATTTGCCGATGTTAAGGCGCATATTGCCCTTAAACAGTGTCACGTAGCCATTTTCCACGCGTACAGTGTCATTCTCATTTACCTTTTCAATGTTGTCATCCCAGAGAGTCAAGTAGACGCTGCCTGTTTCGTCGCCAACTAGTGCGTCGCATACGCGGTGAGCTGAACCGTCTCGCCCCATTGGTACGTCTCTGATTTCGCTTTTTGAAACAACTTTTGCTGTGACGTTGACTGCTCTTGAAGCGGGAGTTAACTCGCCGACTTTAGCTTCCACTGGTTGCCGTTTGTTTTCGAAAAATCCTTCAACTGCCAAATTGATTCAACACCTTTATTTTTTTAGACACCACACAAATATTTACCTGCCACACTTAAGGCTTTTGGTAAATACTCCTGCGTTTTGGTCATAAGGTTTTTTCACGTACACATTCCGTTAAACCGCTTAGAGCGAGCTAAGAGGCATCTCTTTGACGTTCTTTCCTCTTTTCAGAGCTAGCACAACTCCGATGACTATTATTACAATAGCTAATAGAATTCCGTAAAGCATCCAGTTCGCAAGTGGATTTTCATTAGCCTGCACAGAGGAACCCACGTTAATAGTGACCACGTGAGTGCTATGCTGATAGATGAAGTACAGGAACCAGCCATCGCTTTGAGATGCGGCAGTATAATCTGTTTGGTTACCATCCAAGTATACCTGTAAACTGGAAATGTTGCCTATTAGAGATTTGGGAATGTAAACGTTGACGTATCCTGTTGTTCCTGAAGGCCCAGAAACGCCAAAGCGTAACTCTCTGCTAGTGGAGTTGAAGGAGAATTCTGAAATGGTTGAGTTTGAGGTTACTGAGAAAACGCTTTGCTCTGCAAAAGGAGTAACTGCTAAATTAACTATTGTGCTCGTATTCGAATAAATTTCATTGCCCTCCCATACAGCTTTTAATAAATAGTTGCCTGTGACAGATGGCATCCAAGTAACTAAGTAGCTTCCATCAGAACCTGTGTATACGAGGGTAAGGTCTATCCAAGATTTTCCTCCATTAGCACTGTAAGAAAGCAGAATAGGTGCTTCTGAAATACCCGTTCCGTTAAAGGTTAAGCTACCTATGATTTGGACATTGAAGCCTGAATAAGACGTGGAACTTTTGCAAGAAACTACAAGGGTAGGTGTAGACGATGTTGGACTTGGTATTGGCGTTGGCGTAGGTGTAGCTGAAGGAGTTGGACTTGGTGAAGTAGTTGGCGTTGGAGTAGGTGTTGGACTTGGTGAAGGGGTTGCAGTTTCCAAAGGCTCCAATTTAAAGTCGTCAAAGTAGAACACACCATTACACGCCTCATTAGTCACGTCGCCAAAAATCAAGATGTCTGGATTAAATACGCTTCCAGAACTTGAGTTTAGAGTCGCTATCAGATTTCCATCAATGTAGAAGCCTTGGGTCTTTAAAGCGTTATTAGCCACAAATGTCACATTGTGCCAACTTCCGACGGCTACATTATAGCTATACACTTGCCTTCCTGGAGCAAATGGGGCATCCCAGGCATTCAGTTCTATCATATTACCTTGTATAACGAGGGAAGAAACTATCCGCGCTGTGTTTTGGTCCCAGTCTCTTGCCAAATAGCAAGCCGTCGATGAGGTGGGATTCGCTCGAAACAGCCAGAAACTGTACACGAAGCTAGTGTTTGGGAAGTCGATGTATTGATAGAAATAGGCTTGTTGGATTATCGATGATGAAATTTCCATAGAGTAATTTCCGCTATGCGGGTTAGTGCTAGTTACAGCGAGGGAACCTCCGCCGCCATGCTCCCAGCCTATAATTCCCTTTTCGAATCCACCGTTCTGAATCGCCCAATCGTCCGCAGAAGCTGCAGATACGGGATGCCATAGAAGCATTAATAGACAAAAAAACATGATCATCATGAATACTTTGAGACCGCGCATTTGCTTTCCCACATAGTTAGATAAGAATCGGAGCCCAATATGTGTTGTGGTGTATTTGGTTGAGCACTCCCACGATGCGAGCAGTCCATCCATCCCATCAAGAACACCGATCAAGAAAACCTAATCATAATAATTGACCTTCTGCGTTTGATAGTAAGCCAACAAAAACCTATAACAATACGACCACACTTTTCCATATAGAAGGAGAAAAATCACGTTGGCTGCCGAGAAAAAAGAAGAACGAAAACCCACCGTGGAAGAATTGTTAGCTAAAGCCAAAAAACCCGCACTGTTAGCGTCGCCAATGCACAGGTTCTACGAAGGCAAAGTCCAAGTCATGCCCAAATGCGCCATAACCAGCACAGACGACTTCGCAGTATGGTACACGCCAGGCGTAGCCGCACCATGCAAAGAAATCCAAACAAACCCCGACAAATCATTCGAGCTTACAAACCGCTGGAACTACGTCGCCGTAGTCACAGACGGCACACGCGTCCTAGGCTTAGGCAACATCGGACCCGAAGCCGCCATGCCAGTAATGGAAGGCAAAGCCTTATTATTCAAGTACCTTGGCGGCGTGGACGCGTTTCCCATATGCCTAAAAACCAAAGACCCAGACGAAATAGTGCGCACATGCGAGCTGCTTGAGCCTTCTTTCGGCGGCATAAACCTTGAAGACATAGAAAAACCCAAATGCTTCCACGTTCTCGAAAAAGCAAGAGAACGCTTGCAGATTCCAGTTTGGCATGACGACCAGCAGGGAACCGCCACCGTAATCCTAGCAGGATTAATAAACGCCTTCAAAATCGTAGGCAAAAAACCACGCGAAACCCTCATAACACTAATGGGTTCAGGAGCAGCCAACATACGAACAGCGTACGTGCTCATGCGATGGGGCGTAAAAGCAGGCAACATAATAATGGTTGACACCAAAGGCATAGTCCACACAGGCAGAACGGACATAACACGCGCAGAAGACCCGTGGAAATACGAGTTAACCCAAAAAACCAACTCCGAAGGCAGAACAGGCGACACCCCTGAAGCTTTCAAAGGCGTTGACGCTGTGGTCGCCGCGTCAAAACCAGGCCCAAACACCATAAAAAAACAGTGGATAAAAACGATGGCAGACAACGCCGTGCTTTTTGCATGTGCTAACCCGATACCTGAGATATGGCCATGGGAAGCAGCGGAGGCAGGCGCACGAGTGGTGGCAACGGGCAGAAGCGACTTCCCCAACCAAGTAAACAACAGCTTGGGCTTTCCAGCAATCTTCCGCGGCGTGTTAGACGTTAAATCGAAAACGGTTACAGACGACATGTGCATTGCAGCAGCGCAGGAACTGGCAAAATTCGCTGAAGAAAGAGGCATACACGAAAAAGACATTTTGCCACGGATGGACGAATGGGAAGTTTTCCCCAGAGAAGCTGTCGCCTGCGCACTTAAGTCAATCGAACAAGGCGTAGCCAGAGTCAAGCCCAGCAGGCAAGAGCTTTACGAGCGCGCTACAGCGATAATTAGGAATGCCCGCGAATCAACAAACCTGCTTATGAAACACGGTTTGATAAAATCGCCTCCACCTGAAAACAAACTTTTGAAATAGACCAGACGCAAAAGAACGTGAAATAAAATTTTACTAATGTCTCAGCGGCAGCAGTTTCACGATGTTTCTTTTTTCCAAACGTCTGAGGGCGTCCAAGAACTCGCCTTTTTTCTCCCCAGCAAGGTTCAAATTCTGCATGATATCCCCGACGGACATGTCGTTATTGCTAAAACTTTCATGTCGCTTATGAAGGTGGCGAACAATAGACTTTTCAAGTTTTCCGCATCGCCATGTCGTATTGCGAATTAAAACAACGATGGTCTTCACGAGGGTCTGCTCCTTGGTTTTCCGCTGCAAGTCTCCCAGATCTCCCCACAACCGTAGGCTAATCGCAACATCATTTTTAAACGTTTGTGTTCAAAACATGAGCTATCTGCCTTAAGCTTGAAGGGTAAACTGCAGTTTTAATGTTAAGTTAGCACGTTGGAAAACAGGTTTCACACGTTTTCGGAGGCGAAACTGAATGCGGCAAGGCTGCTACAGGGTCTTTTTAAGGTATAAGCCATGGGCGTCGCCGTAGTATTTTTCAAGTTTGCCAGCTTTTTTGTATCCGAGTTTTAGGTAAAGGCTTACTGCCGCAGCGTTGTCTTCTCGCACTTCTAAACGGCATTCTTTAGCGCCTTTCTCCCTGAATATAGCTTCAATTTCACGCAGCAGTTTTTGCGCGATTCCCTTTCGCCGGTAAGAGGCAACGATGTCCACGGTGAGTATGTGCCCGAACAACGTGTTTCTCACGATGTCTATTCGCCCTATTACGAAACCTGCTATTTCGCCGTTTACGCGTGCGGCTAATCCGATGGCGTTGTAATCAGTTAACAAATAGGCTATTTGCTGTTTGGTGAACGCTTCCCGTTCGAAGCACTGCTTTTCTACGTCGTAATATTCGTCTAGAAACCTGATTGACGCGTCTTCAATCTTTACTTCCATGACTTATCAATAAGCAATGGAAGTGCAAAGGGCGATTTTAGGCTTTTTCCGCTGCAGTACTGCTGGGCAAGGTTACTATTGGTTTTTTAGAATTAGGGTTTTGGTTTGCCTAATTTCTTGTTTAGGCACGCTTGGATGAAGCCGCGGTATTCAGGTGAAGGTCTGTCAGGGCGGCTTTTGAATTCGCCGTGGAACTGCGAAGCAAAGAAGAAGTAAAGGTTAGGCAACTCCAGAGTTTCCATTCTTCTGCCGTCAGTGCTCTTGCCAGAAAAGCACAGCCCGTTTTTCCTGAGAACATCCATATAATCTAGGTTAACCTCAAACCTGTGGCGGTGGCGCTCGTATATTTCCGTTTGCTGATACAAACTGTGCGCCAGCGTGTCCGGTTCCAGTATCACCTTATGAGCGCCTAAACGCATTGTGGCGCCTTTGTATTCTACTCCGCGTTGCTCTGGCATTAGGTCAATCACTGGATACGGCGAAGTTGGGTTAATTTCGGTACTGTTGGCGTCTTTTAAGCCGCAGACGTTTCGGGCGAACTCGACGACTGCTAACTGAAAACCGTAGCATATGCCCAGAAAAGGTACGTCGTTTTCTCGTGCAAACTGTATCGCCGCCATCTTTCCTTCGGTGC
>CAYGYB010000054.1:5278-7503 GCA_964354015.1 uncultured Candidatus Bathyarchaeia archaeon | reverse complement strand
CTTTCCATATTTTCAACATCCAAAGCCAAACAGCAACCGAGAACTGAAAACGACAAGACACATGCGGTTAACTGCTGTTTAGTTTTGACCATGTCCGGCACTGCATCCGGACCAAAAGCATTTTCCGCATTTAGAGGTCATCACAGTTAACCACAAAAGCAAGTTTGTTTCATCATCGGAATATAAGGTTTACGCTGGTACTGGAGGGATGTGTTTGTTTTTTGTGGTGTTTTCTTTTGGTGTTGCGGGTATGGACGCAGCGTTTGAAGGCGTAATCGGAATATAAACAATTGTGTAGAATGATCTATAAGAAAACTCTAAAAGATAAGCTCAAAAGACATTTAAATATCAAAGTTGTTAGTTCATGCAAGGAGTGGCGTATGCTGTTGGGTGCAGAGATTGCGCTGTTACTTGAGATACTTGGTGATGGAAAATGGCATGAGTTAGCGGAGTTGCAGCAGCAAGCTGGGCTGGCTGAATATAAGGTGCATGGGATTGCAGAGTTCTTGTGCAGGTTTGATTTTGCAGTGGTTGATGAGACCAATAAGAAAGTGAAGGTTAACAGGGATTTTCAAGAGTTTTTGACGCGGACGTAATTTAGCCCGAAGCGTTTATGTTAAATTTGGCTTGCGATGTCTTCGTGGTCTGCGTTTTTTTCCATGAATATGGCGGCGTTGTTTTCGCCTATGGCGATGCAGAGTGTTTTTGTGTCTTTGCCCGTGATGAGGATGTTTTCGGTTGTGCCTAACTTGAAGAGTTCTGAGATTTTTTGGGCGGATTCCAGTGTTTGGGATGTTAAAATGGCGTATTCGGTCAGGCGTGCTGGGTTTTTGAGGTCTACTATGGCTGATGTGGCGTTTCGCAGAATATAGCCTATGACTTCTTTGTGTTTGTTGATTTCCGCAAGGCGTGCGCGTAAACTTGTGAAAGTGTCATCTTCTTCAACTGCGAGAACGGCGGTTTCTTGTATGCTTTGCGTTTTCTTTACCATTGTTGCTTCGCCTTTTCTGGTTATTTGATTACGGGTTTGACCATGACTAGTTCGCCTTTCGTTGTTTGCAAAGTAAGCTGTATCTTTTCGGGTATCTGGATTATGCCTTTTCCTTCTTGTTTTGAGTCTTTTATGGGTTGGAATTTGCAGCGTGTTGTTTTTCCTTTTAGGGTTTCGGCGTCAATTTCTTTGATTGTTTTGTTTGGGTACAGGTTTTTCCATTGTTCTATTACTGCCTTTTCGATGCGCACGGTGTCTTGGGGTGCTAGTATGCCTTTGAGGTTGTCGATTATGAACTGGTTCACGGGAGGTTTCGGCAGTAGCGCGTCAGGTTCAGGCTCTGTTTCGGTGTTTTCTTCTATTGACAGCTCAGCGGATTCAGGTTCTTCCAGTGCAAAGATGTACTCGCTTAGTGAGGCTGGGTGAATTTTCACTACCAGTTTGAGTACGATGGGTACTAAGATTTGAGTTAAGGTGTTGAGGTTTTTTTCGTCTGTTTCCTTAGAAGTGATGGTGGTTAAGTAAAAATTGTGTATGTGGGTGATGTTTGCTTTGCCGTTGGTGCTGTGGATGGTTACGGTTTCTATGCCGCCTACGGTGTTTGCGCGTTTCGTTATAGCGTTGAGAGCGCGCACCGCGCTGCGCATGGTGGCGTTATCTGTGTTTCCGTCTGCAGTTATGGTTTTGGAGTTTTTGAAAATGAAGGCGTTTGTTATGGTTGGGTATGCGTTTTTTATTTCGTTTAGCGTGTTTTTGAGCGCGAAGGTGCCTGTTTCGTCGCTCATGGTTTCTTGTTCCTGCTGCTTTGTGAGCGTGTTTAGGCGGTTTTGAATAGGATGCGTTCTGGAACTCCTTCGTTTTCCAAAACTAAGTATTTCATGCCTTCTGCGTCGCCAAGCTGGTCCAGCCACTTCAGGGATTCGCGGACTTTCTGCAGCGTTATTAGGTGGTCTTGGTGGCTGCGGACGGCGGTTTCTAAGGCTATGAGTTCATGGAACGGGTTGGCGTCTAGTATGATGTTTAGGTTGCCTACGGTTACTTCTCCGTTGTTTTCATTTTGGTTTTTTTTGCCTGCGAGTTTCATGACGACTTCGCGGACTTTTTTTGATTTTTCGGCTAACTTGCGTATGTCGTCTAAGCGTCGTAGGTATTCGCCGAGTGCGCTTTTGGATTCGGCTATGTCCTTGTCTAAGGTTTCAGCTATTTCTCGGGCTGAACTGTACTCTTTTATTTT
>CAYGYB010000054.1:1300-5178 GCA_964354015.1 uncultured Candidatus Bathyarchaeia archaeon | reverse complement strand
CCACTGAACACGACGTTTGTTATTGTTATTTGTTCTGTTTGCATGAATCCTGTGCTTAGTGCGCCCATCCATACTGCTACGGCGATGCTGACTGCGACTGTGACTGCGATAAGTATGATTGATGCGACTACTGGGCTTAGGGCTTTCACGCTTCGTCTGAAGCTTTTCATTTTTTAGTTTCTTCCCTCCTTTTAGAATTACGGATATGTCAATGGAAAGACCAATTTAAATATTATGACTCAATACACCATATTAACTATCTGCACAACACAACTACAACAACTACAACAAAACCCGCCAAAACAACACCTACAAAAACGTCAAAAAAGAAAATGTAGAACAGTTGAGCGCCAAAAGCGCCCGTTACCGTTTAAACGTCAAGTTCATCAAAGAACCCGAGAAGCAGCTTCGCAACCTTCTCACCCAACTCCGTAATCAAATAATACTTCTTCAACGGATCAATGCGCTCGCTCTTAGCTAAGCCCAAACCCTCAATCTCAATCATCCTCGACCTGAACGTGCCATCGCTAAGCGTCAACTTGTTCTCACGCATGAAATCCTTAGCTTCCTTCCACTTGCCCCGCTTCATATGCAACAGCAACATACAGTCAATAGCATGGTCCTTCTCCAGCATCGCCTTAATCGCCGAAAGCTTCGGGTCGGTTAGAATGTGCTTTGCCTTCTCCTCTTCTCCACTCTTCTTCAACATTCACCAACTCACATTTTTATTGTTATATACGCAGAATAGCCTTAATAGATTTAACCTATATTACGATTTATGACTTATTACAAAGAGATATAGGTTAAGTCTTACGACGCTATTTACATTTTCGGAGAGTCAAGTTGACAAGTATATAGAAAGGCAGAGGTCGCCGCAGAAGGAAATCGTTCAGAAGCTGAGGAATATCATTCTCGCAACTTCTTATCCTAAAAGAAAAGTTCAAGTGCGAGCTATAATTAGCCTCAAAGAGTCTCAGGAGCACTAAGACTAACAGTAGGCTCCAAATTCACCGCGTACCGCACCTGAAAACTGTCAAAATAAGTAACGTCTCCACGTCGAGATCCTGCAACGCCAACTTCGCCATAGCTTCTTGCACCGCCACCGCCGAAATCGCCGTTGATTGTCCAACTTGAAGGTTCGGAGGTGCCCGCTAGCCAAGTTTTCAGCTGACCTTGCTTGGTGGAGCAGTTTGTCACCCTGAACCGCATTTCGTACCATGTGTTAGTAGACCATGAGAACGTGGTGCCGCTACCCCAAGAACGGAGATCGTTCAGTAATGCTACTCTGTTCAGGTCGTTGTGGAATAAGCCGCAATATCCTTCGCCATTCGGAGTGTCCATGTCGCATGTGAGACCCATTCTTCCTTCATCTCCGTCGCCCAGCCAGTTGGTTACGTTTAGTTTGATGGACATTTCTACCCCGCAGTTCACTGTGCCCAAAACGTTTACGACAAGTTTGTTCGGATCACCGCCTGCTCCAGTATTTTTCAACATGCCTCCTTCAATCGACCATACGCCTCCGTTTGTCTGAGTGTAGGCGGCTTCACTGGTGATATCTATTTCATCAGGTCTGTTGAAGTCATCAAACCACAAGTAAACATTGTTCTTGTTTGCAGGGGGATTTGAAGCTGAAGGGTTACCGTAATACACATAGTAGTCAGTATCTGCGGAAGGCGAAGCCCCAATTGCAGCCTGAGTTTTGAACCATACCTGCGTGGCACTGGTGCCACCATTGATCACGTCACGATCAAGTTCAACCCAAGAAGAATCATGCAAATAAGCAATTCGCAGGTCAGAACAATCACTTAACATTTTTCCAGCCGAAACCAGTGAAGCTGTATCCAAAGTTACTTCCACAGAGTAACCTGCTGGAAGCGTTAAGGCTTCGTTATTAGTAATAGTAATAAGCTGCCTGTAGCCGTATTGAGGATTCCACCAGTTTGAACTCCCCTGCGAAGATTCTGGTGCTTCATTTTGGAATTCTAGAGCGGCTCCTGAGGTTGGCACTACTTTGAAATAATATGTGGTTCCTGATGCCCACGTATAGGTAACGCTGAAGCTTTGGATTGCGCTTGCATCAATTGATGTTGCCGAAAGCGTAGGGGTTATGGTAGTTTGAGCTTGAAGCGCTGAAGCTGATGTTCCAATGTATATCGCAGATATTTTTCCACTTGATGTTCCAGAGTTTCCGATGTCTATTGTAATAGTAGTTCCTGAGGCGAAAGCTACGTTTGCTTTGTATGGCATGAATCCTGCTTGCTGCGTTGTGTTGCCCATGTACGTCATTACCCACATGTAAGCGACTACTATGGCTGCGACTACAATGACTATTAAAAGTAACGTGGCTAATATTGGCGAAATGCCTTTCCTCGATTTCAAAATAGCTCTTAACGCCACTAATTCCCACCATTTACCTGAACAAGAAGCCCAATTTCAATATTTAACTCATATGAACACAAAATATTTATCCATATTCAAAACAACAATGAAGCGTTTGCTTATTCATGAACTGACTTATAAAGCACAATACACTTTGCCTGCTTGAGTAGAGCCAAAATATACTGGCACCACATGCCGAAAAAAGTTTATCTCTTACGACACTACACACGCCCACAACACCCAACCACCCGCAGAAACCCATGCAGATTCTTTATATAAGGGGGCTATAGACTGCACCGAGCACAACAGTGGAAGCCCATAATAGCTCGCAACAAACGGTTACGCTTCGGGATTTTGATGTCTTTTGCCCGTCATGCAGCTTATGTCAATTCTGCCCATCGTTGTTTTGGCAAGTTTCTCCAGTTTTATCAGGGCTAATTTCGCCTCAGGATTCTCGGAAAGCTGCCTCACCATCACCTCTATCGCATGGCGTTTCTCGCTTAAATCCTCAATCAGCGTCACTGTGCCCTTGAAGTGAACAGAAGTATAAGCGTAATCACATTCATCCGTAACGCCGTAATCAAGCACTGCTTGTCCCCACACAGAATTATTCGCCTTCAAATACACAAGTTTTTTGCCCTCAGGGGCACAGTGAAAATAGAGGCAGTTCCGCGCTTCATCGTAACCGTGACTTAACGACACGAGATAAGGCTCATTATCCATGCAGATGGCAATGGTAACGTACTTGGCGGATTTAAGAACCCTTTTAAGCTCAGCAGAATCAGTTATCTCTCGGTCCTTACGCCGCACATGAAATGACATAGCATAACCTAAACGCGAAAGAAAATATTAACGTTTAGAAAACCGTTATTTCCCAATTTTATCTTCATGCTTTTTCTTCTTTTGCTTATTCTTCTTCTCCAATGAAGGCATAAACTAATCCTCCGCAAAGCAATACATGCCATAATCACGTATCCCTTGAAAGCCTTTTAAAACTTTTCAACACTTTCAATCACAAAAACCAACAAGCTTCACGGGAGAAAACGCACAGTAAACTAACCCTTAACCGCATTCAGCTTAAATCGTGATTTTATGAAGCCCACAACATCCGGAGTGAAAATAGAAAACGCAGCTAACACGAAATTGATCGGAAAAACGAAGATGGACTCAAAAATGTTGCTCCCATATGGCCCAATTAGAGACAAGGAATACCCAAAATACTGAAAAGCTGACCAAACAGCTGTCTGCAACAACGCCCCACTAAGCCGATGCAGATACTTTGCTTTGCCCTTGACAGCTTCACCCTTGAGGTTACTGGCAAAGATTTCACCAGCAACGCCACCAGCGCCTCCGGGAAAAAAAGCATTGACAAGAATCTTCTCCACCAAGTTGCCAGGAATAAAGTGGTCAATCCAAAACCCGGGAAAATTCAAGAATGGTATGCTAACGCTATTAGTTATGAAGCGAATTGCCGCTGGTATGCCGTAAATGACAGCACC
>CAYGYB010000054.1:0-1200 GCA_964354015.1 uncultured Candidatus Bathyarchaeia archaeon | reverse complement strand
CCAACAGGAGCCAAAGGTTAACGCCAACCCAGTTGCCCTCTGCAACCACGCTGCCTGGGGAACCAACGCAGATTAACGCGGCGTTCACGGTGGTTTGGGGCTTGGCGGCTAATTCAGTTAAGGACAGATTCAGTGGGTGTTCAACCAGTCCAGTTACGGTTAATTGCCATTCTCCACCGTTAGATTGTGCATGAGCAGTTGGTTGCAAGCCTGCCCAAAAGGATACAGCAACCAGCATTATTGTTAATGTTGCGGTTGCTATTGAAAATGAGCTTTTTTTCATTTAATGTCGCCTGTTTGAACCGACTAGAAAATATAACATACGCAATATTTAAGAGTTACCGCACAGAAAACAACAATTCGAGAATTGAACGTATCCAAAATATAAAAAATCAAGTGGTCCGTCAGTCGCACAGACGACAATGTAGGAAAACAAGGGAAAAGAAGAGAATTTAGTTCCTAACGCTGTTTACCAGTTATCTTAGACTTCAGAGCCTCAAAAGCCATTATTCTTATGCCGCTTCTCTTCAGAGCTACAAGGACTCCAGTGCCAATAAGTGCTCCAGTTAAGCAGTTCAATGAATCCGCCACTGCATAATACAGAGTCATAGGCGCCCAAAAAGCATAATTGGAAAAGTCTTGCCCTGCCCACCCCAGTACCCAAACTGCAATGTTATTACCAGTAGCCACATCACCACCAATACGGGCTATCCAAGCCAAACACCATAGGGCAATCGGCAAGCGCTTCGGATCCACTGAAACTATCGCGTTGATGATCCATTTTCGTATCGGCGGCACAAGAATGAACACAAAGACGGGCACGTCCTGCCATAGGATAAGCGGCATGAGTTGATACCACGCGAATGGGTGAGCTAGCCATATGGCGATTTGGCAGATGAGGATTAATGTGGCTTCTTTCCAGCGATTGAATAAGACTAACCCGCTCATTAAAGCAGCAAGCGTAGGCGCAAGGAAGGTTAATATGCCGATTGAGGTCAAGGGGTTGACGTAAGGGACAAGCCATCCGAAAATGAAGCCCGAAATAGTTCCGTATAATGGACCTAGCAGCGGTGCGGTTAGACTTGAAAGCAGAACGCTGGAGAACGTGATTGTTGCAGGGGATCCAACGATGGGGTATATAACTATGAATGAGCTGGCGAGGAGAAGCGCAGTCCAGATGGCGATTAGGGCTATGTAGAT
>CAYGYB010000053.1:0-7613 GCA_964354015.1 uncultured Candidatus Bathyarchaeia archaeon | reverse complement strand
TGTTCGGCGTTTTAGTTGCCACGGCTTTGCATTCGGGAAAAATCACTTTGGCAGAACTGAAGCAGGCTGGTTTACTTTCTTAAATTACGCTGAACAACTGATGCAGGGAAGAGGCTAATGCCCGCGAAAATGGACAACAAATGCCTCAAAACAATTTTACATCAATCCTGAATGTTCTGAAAACAAAATAAAAGAGACTGTATACGGCTTCTGCTCGTGCGTTTTGCCTTGATAGAAAGTATTATATAACAAATGGAATGAATGATGCTGTAAGAGGGAGATAGGAAAATGTCAACTGACTCTAGCAAACTCGCAAGCCTCAAGACATACATGCTGATTGCTTTCATCTTCAACATCATCGCCATGATCGCTTTCGTGCTCGGAGGAATATGGGAAATCATTGCTTGGTCCACTTGGTCAGACGTTGGCTACTGGGGCGTTTATTTAGCTGGCTATGCTACGGGCTTACTAATTACAGGCATCGTCCTCTTAGTCTTCGGAATATTCTCAATGTTTATCTTCTTCACGAGAATACGCAAAATGTACACTGCAGTTAACGTCGGCGACACAGCTACACTGAAGGCTCTCAACAACCAGATGTGGGCAATACTAGCGCTCATCTTCGCAGGTGTTCTTCCGGGTATTATGCTCCTAATCTCGTTCGCTCCAATAAACGAACTCGGTCAAGGACCGCCGCCGCCACCGCCAACCTGATAACCCGTACTGATGTTGCGAGAAGAACTAAATTCCCCTTTCTTTTTTAATCATTTTCTTACTTGCACGGTTTATAAGCCAAATTGAAAAGTTTTATAAATTTTAATAGCCTAAAGCATAGCCAAGAGTGTGAGAGAGATGCGCCTTAAAGATGAAACCATTTTAGCTATAGGCATGCTGTCTATGGCTTTAGGCATATTGGTTGGTCGGTTTCTGCATTTTGAATATGTAGGCTTCTCGGTTACAGATTTTGTGGAAGGCGTTCTTGTTGGTTTGTCACTGGTGATGAACATCACGTACTTAGTAATAAAAAGAAAAAGATAGTTGCCGAATAAAACTGCACGTTACTAGGTTCACAAATTATTTTGCCAAGCAATTCTGTTCGATTCAAACAAGTTTTATAAGCTCACAAGTAAAATAGAGTACGTTGGGAAGGGCGATGCAACGTGAAGTATAGCGAATTGATTGACAAAAACGTGTACGCTGAAGGCGGCTTCAACGTAGGCAAAATCAAGAACGTAATTGTGGATGCTGAAGAGTGGAAAGTGACTCACCTCGAAATCGAATTGACTAAGGAAGCCAGCGAGCAGATACTCGGCGTAAAGCCAGCGATGTTTGGGAGCGCGAGAAATACATTAGCGATTTCCGCTTTGGAAAAAGGCGCTGCGTGCTGCTCAGAAAGCGGGATAGACCTTAAAGTGACAAAAAAACAACTAGACATCTACCTGAGACCCATTTAACGCTGTTGCACTTTATCATAGTGTCTAAAATAGCAGAGCCTTTTAGCTTCCTCCCTTTTTATTTGGCTGCGCATTAATTCACAGTACTTCCAAAAAGGCATGTTTACTCCGAGTCAGAGTTCTATCTAACCAGCAGCAACATTGATCACTATTTTGAAGGAGTACGTGGTTTCACTGGAGTTCACATGCCACTGCATTTCGTATGTTCCTTCTTCGGCTGGAGTTTCTATAATGGCTCCGTAAGCCCTGCTCGAATGCGGTTCCATGGTGCCTATGCGTATCTCAAAAGGCAAAGTGTACGACTGGTTTGCTAGACCAAGAAGTGCTAATCGTTCAGAAACCGCGTCAAAATGGAGTGACACGTTATGAAGCGGCGTTGACCTCAAATTCCTTATGGTGTACGAGAATTGCGTGTGCGAATTTGGCGGCAGCTTGAATGTTACTTGAGTGTCATTGCCGATTGCAAACCCGTATTGATAGGTGCTGTTGCTTGGAATGCGGAACCATACGGTCAAAGGTGATATGGAAAAGGTTTGAGGCATGACTTGCAGTATGTTCTGGAGTACAGGTTGTACCATCGCTTGCCAAAATGAAATCGAAATTAAAACGAGTGCTATGGTATAAACGGTTGAAAGGACGACTATTTTCTTTTTGTTCATGCTCAACCGCCTTTAACTGTGATTTGTTTAGAGCCATTAATAACGCTTATGCACGCATGCCCATTGACAGGGCTGTAGACTAAAAATTCTCAGTCAAAATACTTGGAGGCTATACTAGTCGCAGAGGAAGAGAATTTACCTAAGAGCGAAAACCAAAAAATAGCAGCATAGTGCTGGGAGCGCGACATGCTAAATGAAAAGAAACATGGTTCTTCTCGCAACCTTCGTCCTTGTTGCCGTGTTTTCTTGTGCTGCGTTATACATGGTTTGGCAGCTTAACTTCAGCGCAATCGTGATTAAGGGCAAATCATATGGTACCATCACTTTTGGGCTCTAACTTGATCAAATTAATCGAGATAACCATATATAGTGTTCTTTCATAATCAGGCTTTCTACTTCTTTAACGATTTCATTGAATCCTTCTTCATCAGCTATGTTTCTTGTTCGTTCCTCAAGCAAAGCTAGTTCATTTGAAATTATTCCGTAGGATTCTGCTGGTTCTTTGTAACTTCTAGCGTTAACCCAAGACAATACCCCGCCTCCAGCTGCAAGAACTGCACTGACTGGCTGTATCACCATATCAGCCAGAACGATATTAACTACGGCAATTGAGACCGCCACCAACTCCAAGAGCCACGTGATTGTAAACCACTTAACCTCCTGGTTTCTATTCCATTTAGCTTTATTAGCATACCAGCATCTTTGGTCATGGATTCTTTCTTGATAGTAATAAGCCATACGATTTTTCAAATTGTTTTTTCTAATTTTTTTCATATGTCCAGTGATTTGTGATACGTCAGTAGCTGCCAGACTTAGTTGAGAGCACACTTTGGAATTACTATGCATGATTTCATCTATGCTTTTTAAGAAAATTCTCTCAGCTTCTTTATCAGGTAAAGACCCTTGATAATCGCCTACTTTCATCATATACTTCCAAGTCGCCGTCTTGATTTCTTCAGCCATTTTGCGGCTGAATAGCCAGTTTTCGTCTGAATGACGAATATTCATGATTGCTGTTAAAGTGATTGAAAATATCATCGTCATGGCTAAGACAATGGCTACTGGAGTTCGAAAGATAGATTGACCAATCCAATTTGTTGAGGTAATCAGAGCAACAATAATGAGGAGCAATATCTTCAAGAGAATAAGTCGGAAATAATTTTTCTGTGCCTTAAGTGCCCTTGCATCACTTTCTTGGAACAAAAGTGGATAATCTTTCTTTTCCAATTAGCAACACCTTTTCAACTAGTACCCGCGGTTAATTGCGCTGCAATATTCCCTGTGAATATTCAGATTTGTAGAAAAAAAGCTTTCGTTATCTTTTTAAGCCGTCATACCTTCACGTGTGTTATTGGAAAAATCTTAAGCCGTAGGTTCAGGGAGCTAAACGGGGTTTTCTTTGAATTCATCACTTTTCTTGACGCCTAGACTTGCTAAGCCATCTGTGACGCGCGGCAGAATTTTGGAAACTCCTTGTTTCGGAATAACGACTGATGTGGCTGAGCCAATTGCTTCACGCCATTCTGGTTGACGTTGTTGAAATTCAACGTGAGTAATGCCGTACAACAACGGAATGAAGGGTTTTCCCGCTTCATGGGTCCGAACGACTTCTTTTGTGACTTGATTGGAACTCAGGGAGTTTGGCGATATTAACAATATAACAGCTTGGGAGTGTTCAATTGCCTTCATCGTCTGCAATAAGTATGAAAGCCCGCCAACGCTGTCTCGCTCATAGTACCACGCCTTATAACCTGCCTTTTCAAGACCCTGGGCAATTTCCGAAGCCATCTCAGCATCTTCTTCAACGTGGCTGATGAATATGTGATTAACAGATGTAAGCGTGGAGGTTTCCAACCGCTGAGGCACTTCAGCTTCTGTTGGAGGGGGAGGAGGTGGTGGGGGTGTTGGGGCTTTGCTTGCTCCTTTTTGCCTTTTTTTGAAAACTACTACTGCCACTACAATTACCACGATTACTATTATGCCTATTGCGGCATAGATAGCTTCCATTGGTAGAGCTAGTCCTTGGGTGCTGGGTGGCGGAGATGGTGAGGTTGAGGAGCTTGAAGTTGGCGTGGGCGTCGTGGTGGGCGTTGGGGTTGGCGTGGGGGTCGCGTGGTCTGTCGGAGTCGGAGTAGGAGTTGGGGTTGTGGACGTTGGAGGCGGAGTTGGCGTAGGCGTCGAGGTAGGCGTTGGAGTAGGCGTGGGGAGAACCGTGAAGAGTGCCGTTAGTGTCTGCCCCGCCATGGCTGTTGTAACAGTCAGCATTAACGGGCTGGTGGAGCCCTTGTTTTGCCCACTGAGATCCCAATGGTCAAATCCGTATCCACTATTAGGGTTAGCATTGAACTGATACGTTTGACCGATGGTTAGCGTTTGGGTGCCGCTTGGACTGACGGTGCCTCCTGTTCCAGCAACAACGGTCAGCGATATTGTGGAAACCGAAAATGTGGCCTGCAATGTGTGGTTGCTGTTCATTGTGACACTTATCGGATTTGTAGTTCCCGCGTTCGCTCCGTCCAATATCCAGTGGTCAAATGCGTAGCCTGTTTGTGAGATTGCAGTTACGGTTACTTCGGTGCCTCCAACATAAGTGTAGGTGCCCGACGCAGGATTCGTGTTTCCACCAGTTGCTGGCGTGATGTTTAATGTATAGTTTACAACCTCTGTGCTAGCTGGGATCGTCAAGTGGCTTGGATGTAGGGTGGAGTCGAAAAACCACTCAACATCAGAATAGGCGCAGTCATAAATTACGAAGCCAAGGCAGCTTCCCTCTGGAATGATTGTGGCGGGTAGATTAAACGAGTGGGTAAGTTGTGTGGGCACGTCAGGGCTGGTTGAGTTGAAATATTCAGTAGTCCAACTCGCAATAAAATTGGCTTCGTGATTCTCGTCCCAGTAGTACAATGACACTAGAAAATGCTGGTTGGGTCCACGTGCCGCAGCCCAAATTGATAAATTCCACAGCCCTGCCTCTATCAAAACGCTCTCGGATAACGCGCCTGTATGAATTCCCTCGAATGAATAATGACCATGGCCGATCCACCAGTAATCATCTGGATCAAAGGCCACCGTCTCGGATTCGCTGGATGTCGGCATCTCCATGTTCAAAAGTTGGGAACGCAAGTCTCCATGTTCACAATACCATTGATCTCGACGCCAGTATAACGTAACAGGGGTAGCTGACAACAAACTAATCTGAGAAGCAGCGTTGACGGCAAAAGAGACTTCAGTATTGCTGGGCATATGTTCTGCATTTCCAGCCCATGAAGCGTTTAGTTCCCACCGTCCCGCGTCGCTGGGAATAAATGTATCTGCAAAAGACCCGTCGGTTGAGGTTATCACTGTCCTCGTCACGTTAATGAAGCCCTCTTCTTTCCATGTCGAATCGCGGAGAACGAGTCTGTATTCCAGCCTGATTTCTACACCGCTAAGGGGAGGGCTGATTGAACCGCTGACAACCAGAGAATCTCCGAGGAAAATCGCTGCTGGGATGTCGTATTTTATTTCGGTTTTTCCAACGGTGAATGACTTTAAGGGGCTTTCAGAGCCTGCATATTGTTCATCTCCCATCCAAGAAGCCTGAACTGTCCACTCGCCAAGTATGCCTGGCGTGAAAGTGTCGCTGTATGAACCGAACTGATCCATAGTGGTTGTTCTCGTCAGGATAGAACCGTTCGGTCTTGTGTACGTTAATGTTACTTCAGCGCCTGTATGTGGTGGGGTTGCGATGCCTGAGACAGTTATGGAATCACTGAAAGCTATTTCTGAGCTTGAAAGCTCACAGGTTAGGGTGCTTGAAGGAAGGGCATCATAGAAATATATGTAATCGCCGTAACCAAAGGCGATGTACTTTCCATCAGCCGTAATTGCTACATCTATGTATGTAGCATAACCTTCTTTCTCATGAGTGCATATTATGTTTGCCGTTTTATCTATTACTGCAATTTTTTCGTAGTCTGCAACAACCATTCTGTTAGCGTTTGCTGATACTGAGACAGCATCTATGCTAATGTAAAATGGTGCTTCTAGCAGAAGGGTTCCATTGTTGGCGAACAAGGACAAATCGTCTATTGTTGGACATCCGGCTGCGACGTATTGGCCTTCTGGAGAAACTGAGACAGCTTCAACATTGTATTCGAACGGCTTGCTCCAAAGCAAGTTACCTGATTTGTCAAAGAAGTACAGGTTGTCATCCCAAGACCCTACAGCCGTGTACTCTCCTCCTGAGGAGGTTGAGACCGCACTGATCCAGTAGCCAGCCGTGTGCGTCCAGAGCAGACTCCCAGAAATATCATAAAAGTAGGTAAGATTCAGTTGATCCCCAGTCACTATGTGTGTTGCGTCGGGCGAGATGGCCACGTCGTTTGGCCAACTGCCTTGAACTAGGTCTCTCTGCCATATTGTGCCTCCAAGATTATCGTATAGGTAGATGTCTGGATATCCGCTTCTGTATTCGTGGACACCCGCTACTATTCGGCTTCCATCTCCGGAAATCGCAACACATTCCACATCAACTGGAAAGTTTTTTTGCCAACGCAAACTTCCATTGCTATCAAGGAGGTAAAGGTTTCCATTATCTGTTCCTGCCACTGTGTAGTTTCCATCAGCGGAAACTCCCACGCTGACCACCGAGCCGTCTGTCTCGTACTTCCAAAAAGTCCATCCATGCACTGTTGGACTTATGGTCATCACGAAGAAAATTTGAAACGTAAGAATTAAGATAAGCATTATCGATAAATTTTTTTGCCTCAAGCGCCTAAAGCACATTGCTGCAACCCTTATGTTGTTTCTAAATAGATATATAAGATTAACTCATTTGCCATCCTTAAGACAAGCTTTACTATTTTTAAATGAATATTTCTGCTTTTGCTGGCAAGCCTTAGTCATGTGGCGTTTGTTAGGTCAAAATCATAAAGCGAGTTTTGAAAGACTAGCAACAGAGCAATTATAATAATTAACGCGTACAGTTGAGGTTAAGCAAAAATTTAAGAGTTAACTTGGTCACAGTATTTTCTGATGAGAATGAAGAAGAAGGTTGTTGTGGTAGCCGTTTCCTTGGTTTTAATTATAAGTATCGTCGCAGTAATAGTGTATATTGTTCAACAATCCTCAGCACCAAAAGTGCTTATAACATACCACGGTGAGAATGCTGTTCCCGAAAGTCTAGTAAACTTCCCAAGTATTACGAATAAACCGCTCTTCTATTCTTGGAACTTAACGATGATAAACATAAACAACCCTGTGAGTGGAATTGGCGTCCCCGCTGAACGCGCTCTTCAGCCTTTGGTATCAAAATATCCGCAGCTAGTAACCATGACTGTAACTAACTCTGATGACCTAACTCTGCTCTGTGACGTAACGGCTTTTAATGGAAATATGGCTAAACAATGCTTTGTGTTATACGCAAACAGCCAATTGAGTAGCGACCAAATAAGCAGCCTCACAGAAGACCTGAACACGCATTTAGCGCCTGCCCTAATTGAATGGTATTCTTAGTTGA
>CAYGYB010000052.1:2142-7671 GCA_964354015.1 uncultured Candidatus Bathyarchaeia archaeon | reverse complement strand
TCGCTGGGATTTGAACCAAGCCCTCAGTGGCGACATCTCCCCCAATCCACTTTTTTTTATCTTCCTTTCGTTTGCAGTTGCTGCAGAGATGTATCCTTCACTACTAGAATTGTAATCAGCAGTTTTGTAATGAGATAATAGTATTTGAATAACTAGGGCGCCCGAAGAAATGACTGCTTTTCCCAATCACTTTTTGGGCGGAGTTGTCGTAATAATAAGATCTCTAACAAAAGCACCATCGGTTCCTGGTCCTGAGTATTTTGAGGTTGGGTGCATGAAGGTTACAAAAGCATCGAAGTAATTTTGCTCTATAGCGCACTTGAAACCTGAAGAATTAACACACGAGACTGCCCTGGTTTTGACTTTTCCGTATCCTTCGACCAGTAAGCAGGCAGGCGGGAGAACGTATTTGGGGTAAAGTGGTATTGGGATGGTCCAACCGCAGAAGAGAGAGTTTCCAAAAACCCGGATTTGAAGTTTATCTTTCTTGACTAGCCGGCAGTATTGCTTCGCTGGGCTGTCTCCAAAGTCACATTCCCTTCGGCGAGTTACGGCTACTGGGTTGTCCCCAATATTGGCCGCTCGAACATAGGCATGACCTTCTGGTGTTTCAAGCCACAGATGAACCGAGATGTTGTCTTCTGCCCCAAAACCTGACAGTTTGCCGATATGATTAATTCGAAGCAACATGTCGGGTAAATTGAAGTTTTCTGGTGGGTGAATAAGCGCAAGGGCAGCAGTTGCATACAGTCGGTCCTCACCATCCAAAGGCTGGTTTGCGTTGATCATCTTGTTTAAAACGTCTTCTTCCGTTATCGTTCCTGGCTTTTCTTCAACGATTGTGACGCCTTGCATTACTTTCCAATGATTGTTGGATAAAGGGGGTGGCATGAAACCGTAAGGTTTTATCGATTCCAGTGTAAAAGTGGATGGTGGCTGAGCGTTTTTCCAAATGTCATTTATGGAATTCGCCATTCTTCCTACCTGTTCAAAATCATTCGTGTAGAAACTGTCGCGAAAATGTGTTGTGTCCATTGGCACTTTATCATCTGAAGAAGTTTTTCTGAATTGAAAAAGGTGTTTTCCGTCAACTATTGTGGTTTCTAAGTAGCTCTGAGGAACATGTCTCACTTCAATGAACTGTGACAGTTGCTTAGCGGCCTCAAAGTTTTCGGTTGTTATGGGCGCCATTATTTTTGCGGATACGCCTCGTTCTGTCCATTTCTTGGTGAAAGTTTTGTTTTTCCAGAAACGAAAGAGACTTTCTGCGGAAGTCATCATTATGATTTCTTTTTCAGCTGAAAGTATAGTCTCAACATGTTTCTTGTGAGTTGCTTCTGTTTCTTGGATAAGGCTTGTTTCAGTCATCGGTTTGCCTGTTTCAATCTGAACGATTTTACTTTTAATGTCCGTGGAGTTACGCCATAAATCCTCGAAGACGCCAGTGAAAGCGTAAACCAGAGACCTGCAATTTGTCCATAGGCATAGGTCATCTTGGTCCGCCGTGGCTGAGTCTGCGTCTGTATTGATGAAGAACATGGCTTCTTCTTCGTCTCTGATGATCATTCGATTAAAGATTCTTACGCCCAAATCGGGAACTCGTATTTTGAGGTAAGACAGTTGTTTTGGTGTTTTTCTAAGAAGGTTTTTCACCGTTTGAACGTTTTTTTCTGACAAGTCAATTATAAATCTTAGTTGAATCCCATCTCTTATTGGTTGGTCAAAAGTCCCGTCGATAAGGCCGAATTGGTCAGCTCGCGCCAAGTTCGGAACGGAAGTCGTTGCGGATAGGTGTTTTTTCGTTTGGTGTATCATTTGCTGGATCTTGGAGTAGATGATGTTTCTTCCTTTGATCACAGTAAATTTCTCAGAAGTATCCTCGTTTTCGCTTATTGCGATGGATTGCCAATCCTGAAGGATTGACACCTTGCTTTGCCTGAGGCTTTGTGCTTCTTCCATCTTTGCTCTTATGAACAGGTCTATGACTTTTCTGAAGTTTTCCGCAGAGTAGCGCGCAGGATGATCAAGCGTGGCACTTACGAGTCCTTTGTTTTCCAGGTTTTTGAGGCTTCGATAGATTTGTTGTTTGCGAATTTTCAACGCTCTGGCTATATCTATGCCTTTTTGGAGTCCTCGTTTGCCCAAGAAAATGTAAACTTTGGCATCTGATTGCGTTAGCCCTAGGTCCATTAGGGTCTTGAGCACTCGTTCTTGACTCAAACGTTCACTCCCCAGCCAGTGCACCATGCGGTGAATTGTATGTCAGCAAATTTCCAATATAGTATTACGCATTCTTTGCTAATTAGACTTTATTCCTTGAATTTCTTGGCAGCATGTTTTTTGAAGACAGCCAGTTTACAGTCAGGTACCAGCTTGTTTCTTGTTCCGTGTAATTGCGCGCCAGCTTGAGAGCAGCTCTTTCCGTGTGTCTCTTGTGACTTGGGCTTCTTCATCCTTGCGCTCTATCATCATATCCAAAAGGCGTTCAAATGCAAGTGCAGAGAACAAAACAGTAGACTCAGTGTTGGTGTATACGAAACCCTTTTTCTGAAGGGTCGCCAGTATGGGGTAAAGCTGGTTTTTCGGCAGTTTCATAGCGTTAGCTAAATCTTTTCCTTCCTTAGGACCCCTCTTTGCAAGGTAAACGTAAACTTCAGCACCAACTTTGGAAAAACCAAAACTTTCAAGAGTCTTAAGCACACGCTCCAAACTCAACCAATTACACCCCCAATTGTAAACTTCGGCCGGAGTAATCTAGGGTTTCCTTGTGCTACTGGTTTAGGATGACCCCCAAACCTAAGTGAAAGTTTTGCAGTCATGAATGCGCAAAGAAAATGCAGCTTACACATATGTAACGGGTTTTTGACGTTTGCGGAAATAGCGTGAGCCGATTATGACCGCAACGGTCGATACTATCATCATGACTCCGATGGTTAAGCCCTCTGGAATAGTGATGACACTGGCGTCAAAGCTAAACTGGTTGTAGGCATCCGTGAGCCAAGTCTGGGTATCCAAAGCGTAGGTTGAAACGTTCACTGTCTTGCTGGTCAGGTTGAAAGTGTAAATCCGAACCGAGGCACCACCCTGAAAACCGTTAATGTTTGAACGGTCAAAGAAGATTTCCTCGCGATCGTCAACCCTGATCATGTTTGCCCCCGCGTCAGCTTCACCATAGTGACCACTCAGCGTCAGGAAAACTTTCGGGTAACTGTCGAGTATCACTTTAAAGTTGTTTCCCCAGTCTGCAAATGGGGCTAAGGGGTTTGAGTAAGTTGCGTTCTGGTTCAGGTACATGTGCGCGGCTACGATTACGTTGCAGTCTGGGTTTGCATCAAGCACCTCCTGCATCCAAGTAAGCGTTGGAGCCGTTGCAGCGAACTCGATGCAAATAATGAGGAACGGAAAGTTATTCACTGTAAACTTGACGGCTGTGTTCTTGGAGTTGAAGTCGTCAACCCAGTACGGTTTGGAGCGCAGGTACGACATGTTGAAGGAAAGGTAGCTGTCGCCCGTCATGTTGCCGTTAGGATTGTAATACGGTTTTACGTCCTGGTTTCCAGTACAAAAGGCATATGGTATGCCTGCGTTCAGAAGTGCGCTCATTGACGTATTTGCACATGTCCATTCGCTGTCCATGACAGATTGTGTTGCGTTATAGTTTATTATGTCACCTGCGTGAACAACCATTTTGACGTTGTAGTTAGCTGCGTTGTTCACTATCCACGCGGTTGTGTCGTAGAAAAGCTGTGGGTAATCCTTCGAGATATATTGAGTATCGGATATGTGCATGATGCTAAAGGTGTCGTCAAGTTCCTCAGCAGACGCTGTGCCAACGGCGGGACTATATGCCGAGCAAGAAGATATGAGCACGATAATTAGAAAGATTGAACCCAAACTCCTAACCCAACCATAACCATTAGTATACATAGGAAACCTCTTTCCCCCATCTGTATTATCCACCTTGGACGTCTGTGCTTATATTTTCTAGTCATTCTCAAAAGTGACCGACCAAGGCCACAGCAATTCGACGGGGAAAATTAAAAGCACAAAACAACTATTATCTTACAGTAGGTTGCCTACCTTCAGGTTTCTGCTCACTATTCTTGCTATTAGATAGCCTGGGGGAATCGTGATAAAAGATAATATTAGATCGAATAGCAATACGAGCGGAATTAGTGCAATTATTGCTGGTTCAGGAATACTGACGCCAACCATGGGTAACAAGAAACCATACAATAAGTACGTCGCGATTGGTGAAAATACCATTCTGGAAATAGTTCCAAGCGCTGTGAAATACGCGGCGGGTCTTATTCTAAGATTTTCATTCCGAAACGCTTTGCGTTTCAAGAGCTTTTCGGCCGCATAGAGCCCAAGCAGCATTACGAGAGTGCCTAAAAGTGCGGTTGGGGGACCCAGAATGCCTACAGGACTTGGAAAAATTGTTAGTTCGGCTAAAGTGTGCAACAACGCCACGGTAACTCCGCCTTTTAGGCCGAGCAGCAAGAAGACTATAACAATCGGTATCTCCCAGAACCGAAAACTCCAACCTGGCAAGAATACTGATGGGATTCCAATGGGATTCAATGCTACTGCAAGCGCTGTAAAAATGATGATTAGCGCGATTGCTTTGGTATTCACAGTCACACCGATGTGAGTTATCAAAACTTGGCTATTTAAGACTTAATCGACGCCTAGGGTTTTCTACCTAAGCATCAGTTTTTTCTCCAGAACAAGTAAATCTTTGTCTGCAGCAGCATTCCAACGAGTCTGAAACCTCAAATTTAGTTTATTTTAGCTAAATATGGCTAAATTAAAGATTTTTAGTGCGGGGGTGGGATTTGAACCCAGGTCTAAGTGGGGCTTTCACTCATGCGTTTCCGTTTTTGAGTATTGCGCTTCAACCATGCTGCGACGTAACCCACAAGCAAGCAGCAACAAAACGACTCAATTTACCAAGTAAACAAGCGTTCGCAGCCCAACCGAAAAATAACAGAAAGTAACCAGCCGTAACCAAAAGTATCTAATTTGTTTTTCACAGCTCTCCGCCAAACAAAAAACGGGAAACCAATTTAATTATGACCACAACTATGCTTTAATCCATGAGGAGAAAACAACAGAGGCGCTAGGCGAAGTGCTCAAAACAAAACTGAAATTCACAATCATACTCTCTGTTTTCCTAGTTTTATTTGCGTTATCAACCAGCTTGTTTTCCGCAAGTGGAACATCAATTGCGATGGCAAACTATTATCCAGATGACGGAGAAACATACGAGTTCATTGACCACTTCGTAGAGCAAACTACGGCAGTCAACACCAACACGACTGTTTCAGTCAGCATCGACGGAGAACCACTCATTCCCATGACGTATCAAGGCATAAAAAACGAAGTCGTCTCAGGCGATACTGCTGCCCGCGACTGGTACACGTGGACCATAACAGTTCCAGCTATAACGGCTTCAGGCAGACACACCTTCCAGTTTTTCAGGCATTACTACGTTTGGCAAGAAGCAGACCAATACTGGGCAGAATT
>CAYGYB010000052.1:0-2042 GCA_964354015.1 uncultured Candidatus Bathyarchaeia archaeon | reverse complement strand
CTCCGAAAGCTAAAATAAGAGCTATATAAAGAGTATAGCGCACTCGAGGATACTAATCGTGTCATCAATAATCGAAGACCTCATCGCTAGGAAAATCTTCAACAGCAGAGGAGAAGAAACTATAGAGGTTGATGTCATAACCACATCAGGCTTCGGAAGAGCCTCTGCTCCCGCTGGAAAAAGCCGCGGAAAAGCTGAAGTCGTTTATTACCCGCAAGGCGGCGTAGACCAAGCCATAAAAAAAATCGACGACCTCATAGCGCCTGAACTTGCAGGTTTGAACGCTGATTTTCAAGAAGAAATCGACAACACGCTTCATGAGATTGATGGCACAACCAACTTTAAAGGCATAGGCGGAAACACTGCTTTCGCCATCTCGCTTGCAAACGCTGAAGCAGCGGCAAACTCGCATGGTCTTCTTCTATTCCAGTTCTTAGGCGGAAACACAGCCACCACTCTACCATGCCCGCTTGGAAACTGCATAAGCGGAGGGCAGCACGCCCGCGGCAAAGCACCTGATATTCAAGAGTTTTTGGCGCTCCCCCACGGAGCGGAAACATTTCTGGAAGCTGCAACCGCAAACACCCTGATCCACAGAAAAATTGGTGACGCTCTAAAGAAAAAGAGCACGTCTTTCAGCGGCGGAAAAAGCGACGAAGGCGCATGGATCGCCAACATAAACGACACAGACGCTTTTGAAGTCATTGCTAAAGCATGTGAAGAAGTGGGCAACGAAATGGATTTTGAATGCGGCTTCGGCATTGACGCTGCTGCTTCATCGCTGTGGAAGGAAAAAGAAGAAAAATACATCTATGAAAGAGAAGAGAAAAAACGGGACACTGCTGAACAACTGGAATTCCTCTTAGAGCTAATCGAAAAGTATCATCTTGCTTACGTTGAAGACCCATTCCACGAAGAAGACTACGAAAGCTTCGCAGAACTCACCAAGAAAACCAAAAACTGCTTAATCTGCGGCGACGACTTGTTCACAACCAACAACGAACGATTAAATCAAGGCATAAAGCAGAAAGCGGCAAACGCAATCATAATCAAAGTCAACCAGATAGGCACGCTCACCGATGCCGCGGAAACGATTGAAAATGCGCAAAGACACGGCTATACAACAGTGATATCGCACCGTTCAGGCGACACATGCGATTGGCACATAGCCCACTTGGCTGTAGCCTTCAAATGCCCAATGATAAAAACTGGGATTGTTGAGGGAGCACGTATCGCGAAAATAAACGAGTTAATAAGAATTGAACATTTCTTAGGAAACAGAGCCGAAATGGCAGATTTAAAAATACTTTAAGAGGGAACAAAAAAATGGCAGAAGATGAAATAAAAGAAAACCCACCAGAACCATCCGAAGTTGAAAAAACCCAAGAAGCACCAACGGAAACACCAATGGAAGCACCAATAACAGAGGAGCTCTTGTTACCGCGAGACACAATCCTGTCAGCGGGCATACACATCGGAACAAGAATGAAAACCAAAGACATGGAACCATTCATATACCGTGTCAGATCAGACGGCTTATTCGTCCTAGACGTCAAAAAAACAGACGACCGCATAAGAGCCGCAGCCAAATTCCTAGCACGGTTCGAACCCGCAAAAGTGGCAGTAGCCGCAGCTAGGCTTTATGCTCAAGAGCCCATAAAAAAATTCTGCGAAGTAACAGGCGCTACACCGCTAATTGGTCGCTTCATCCCAGGAATGTTATCAAACCCCTTGTATCCTCACCGCGTTGACCCAGAAGTAATAGTGGTCTCAGACCCAAGAGCAGACGCGCAAGCTGTAAAAGAGGCGTCTAACGTGGGAATACCGATAGTGGCTTTATGCAGCACTGACAACGAATTCGCCGGAGTAGACTTGGTCATTCCAACAAACAATAAGGGCAGAAGAGCCTTGGCAGTTATTTTTTGGCTTCTTGGAAGGCAAGTTTTACGCGAAAGAGGCGAATTAGCAGCTGACAAGGATCCAACAGCGACAATTGAAGACTTTGAAGCTAAAATCTCAAAGGAAGAGGAGGATGAACCCTA
>CAYGYB010000051.1:0-8019 GCA_964354015.1 uncultured Candidatus Bathyarchaeia archaeon | reverse complement strand
CACCGACTCGATAAACACTACATTAGAAATAGACTGCACTATTACTGGTGGCGGAGGCTTCTTATCATCATAATCCTTAACCACCTTATCCAACTCAGCCTTATCACCAGTAACATACGCGCTTCCTTTCAGGCTAATCTGCGCAATAGCTGGGTTATAATTAATCGTCAACACAAACGGCACTTCCAAAGTGCCATCCGCTTTCTTATCCACGTTTACCATGTTAATGTTCGTGCCAATCTGAATCGGCGGAACAGGCTTCCTAAAATCCCAAAACCTCTCCGCAGAAATACTCGCAATCGCCACATTAACCCTAATCATCCCAACACCACACGCACACTAAACGCAAACCTACAATTTAAAACTGCTTATTCGCTCAACGCGCTTTGTACCGCGTGAAGCCGCAGTGCCCACACGTAAACCTGTCATGATGCTCAGCCATAAAATACCCAATACCGCAACGCTCACAAGTCGGACGCACCCGCGTAACCTTATCACCCTCAACCTTATACAACGCATGAGCGCCCTTCTCCTCTTTATGCTTCTTCGGAGCCCTAGCCTTCTCAACCTTAACAGGCTTCGCCTCAACCTTCTTCTCTTCCACCGCTGCCGTAGGCTCTTCAGCAGCAGCTACTTTCTTAGGCTCCTCCGCCTTCTTCGGCGCTGCCTTCTTCGCCTCTTCCTCTTTCTTCTCTCTCTCCTTCTCCTTCTTCGTCGGCATAACTAAGCACCCGCCTCTTCCTTAGGCTTCTCAGGCAAATTCCGCTTCACAATATAATCAGGCTCAACACGCTTCGCCTGCTCCAAACCCGCATAAACATTAGCAGCACCAATCGCAGTGTTAGTTCCAGTCAAAGTCCGCATCCGCTCAACAAAAACCAACTCCTCACCCACTTTAAGCTCATTAGCCAAAGCCCGCTTAACCTCCAACCTGCCAGGCGTCTTCCCACGCGGACCATGCTCCACCCTAAACGCCACTTCCTTACGCTTCAACAACGGATTCTCCTTCACCGAAACAACCTTAACTTCCATACATCATCCACTTGCCTAAAGGTGCTTGACTTCATACATTAACCTTCTTATTTAGCTTTTCGAACAATTTCCATCGCTTTCAAAATCCCCAACGCCTCAGCCCGCTTCGCATCCGTCACCCGCACAACCACAACGCCCTCACCAGGCTGCCCATAAACAACCAACCCACCCGCAGGCGCATACAAAACCGCAACAAGCACCAACAAATCCTCCTCCCCATCCACAACCACATGCACCAGCCCACCGCTTTCCAGCGCTTCCCGCACTGCAGCAGCAGCCTCCTCAGTAATCACACCCGCAGGATTCCTAACGCGAACAACAGCTCTGCCGAGAAAAACCATAGGCTTCACCCTCTTCCTCCTACGCCTATTATCAGTAATCAACAACTGAGCGTTCACGCCGTACTCCTGAAAATTCCGCGAAACCGTATCCCCAACACCCACAACCACAGGCGGCTTCTCCCCACCAACAATACCCACCAACTTACTCATAGTCTCAGAAAAAGTCCCCCTAATCAACACCCCAAAAGGCTTCTTAAGCCGCACACGCAACTCAGGCGCAACACTATACGCAACAGCCATGTCCACTATCAACCCTTGAACCGAAACCGCCAAACACACTAAACTAAACCAGCTACTCACATAAGAACCTTAAGAACGCACTGCTCTACCGGACCTTTAAAGCGTAACGCCCCTTCTCCTTAACCTTCATCGCCTTAGCAATAGCCGACTCTTCCACATCAAACACGATAACCAAACCGCCAAAATCCTCACTCAAACTCGTCGACCTGCACTTGGGGCACACGTTCTCTTTAGTCAAAAAATGACAATTACCACACGCTTTCTCGCTCATCCCAATCACTTCTGCTCCTTGCCACCGCCTTCCTCACTCTTCGGCGCCTCCACAGGCTTCGCCACATCCAACCTAATCCACTCCAACTTACCCAAAAAAGGCTGCCGCGCAGTCACACCAATCTTCCCAGAACTACCAGCCCTGCCAAGCGAAACAGCCGTAATCCGCACACGCACCTGATCACCGCTCGCAAGCTTCCGCTTACTCTCCTTCCCCAACAAAACACCCTGCTTCCCATCATACGAAATATAATCATCCATCAACTGCGAAACATGCAACAACGCATCCACAGGACCAATACGCACAAACGCACCAAAATCCGCAATCTCCACCACGTCACCCTCCACAACCTCCTGAATCACAGGATAAAACGCCAACAGAGAAAACGCTACTTTATGATAAGTAGCCCCATCACCCGGAATAATCTTCCCAATAGGGCTAACATCAACATGAGTCACAGCTATAACGTAGCCTAACTCCTCATCCACAATACCCTCATACTTCGCCTTAACCTGATCGCGACCCACCTTCTCCAGCGGATTACCGAAAGTCTCAGGCGGAATGCGGATAGTATCCTGCAACGTAATCATCTTAAACATAGACTACACTAACCCTTCAATCTCAAGACGCGATTTTTGCCTCACATAAATCACTGGCACACTTATATCTCTTAGCCTCTTCCTAAGCTGTTTATCATTCGTAAACACTGCAGCGCTCCACTCCCGCGCCACTTCAACAATAACATCATCAACAAGCGCCGAAGGCTCAGCCTCAACTTCAACAAGCCTGCACCGCTCAGCAAACTTCAACGCGTAACAAGCGTTTTTGCGCATTTTAGGCGCGCCTTTTTCAGCAAGAATCTCCAGTTCGCGCTTAACAGCAGAAAGCAAAATCAACTCAAAGCGCCTGTTCAACAACCGCTCTAACTCGCTGAAAACATCAATTCTAAATTGAAGAGGAACAAACAACGCGTTTGAATCCAGAATAACCTTCAACTTCTCCTTTTGCTCTGGCTTGAACGTCATCTTCCCGTACCCCACAAGTGCTCTAAAACAGCAGCGGCCTCCTTTTTCTCCAAGTTCTCTGCAGGTAAACTTAAACCTGCTTGTTTTTAAGACTTTAATTAAAAAGCCACTCTTGCCTCCGCTTTGCTTCGATAAGCGCTATTTTTAAGTAATCAATTGCTTAGAATTAGGAGAACGAGAACAGAGTGTGTGAAGGGTCATGTTTAACGAAAAATCTTGCGGTGCCGTGGTGTTTACGAAAAACGTTGACGTTACTTATCTTCTTCTACGCTATGAAGCGGGACATTGGGACTTTGTAAAAGGCAACGTTGAACCTAACGAAAGCGAAAAAGACACGGTCGTACGAGAACTCAAAGAGGAAACCAGCATTGTTGATGCCCGATTCATAAATGGTTTCAGGGAAAAAATAGCGTACTTCTACAGACGGCAAGGCAACACGATCCACAAAGAAGTGGTCTTCTTCCTAATTGAAGCTCACACTGGAAAAGTCGCGCTATCCTATGAGCACGTGGGATATGACTGGCTAGATTATCAGCATGCCATGGAGAAGCTCACGTTCAAAAACGCCAGAAGCGTGCTGCAAAACGCGCATGAATTCTTGAAGAAGCAGGGAATAATAAAACAGTCGGACTGAACGCTTAGGCTAAATCGAGTGTTCATGCGGGCTTGTCGGCTATTATTCCGTAGCCTATCAGCCGCCATCTAGCAGTGATTTTCCTGCTTATTGCGACTCTTGTGGTGGGCTGCGCGCAGATTGGCCTGCTAAGCTTGATTTTGATTACGTTATTTTTTGTTGAGGTGACTTTTCCAAGGTTCACTGCTGCGCCTACATGAAGCAGCAAAGTTTCATCAATGTTGATTCTTTCAACCTTCAAAAGTTCTTTTGTGCCTACAACGCGTTCTAAAACATGCGTTTCTAAAGTTAACTCTGTCAAGGTGGGCGGAAGCAAACCTGTTTTTCCAGCGATGTTTCCAGTTAAGCCATCAGCTTTTGAATACGACGGGTCTAACATGGTGCCCACGCCGACTAATCCGCCGCAGTGCGCTTCTTTCACGTTTTTTTCGCCTGCGCGTAGACTCACGATTTCGCTAATCAACGGGTTGTAGACGGTTTTGCCTTCCCGTTCGCTGCTGATGCCTGGGCGTATTTCTATTTCGTCGCCTACTGTGAATTTGCCTTGGGCTATTGTTCCGCCGATTATGCCGCCTTCCAAATCTTCGATGACGGTTCCAGGGTTGTTGGTGTCGAAGGAGCGAATGATGTACATCAACGGCGGTTTCGTTTCGTCCCTTTCAGGCGTAGGTATGATTTCTTCTATTGCGTTAAGGAGAACGTCTATGTTTAGTCCTCGCTGTGCCGAGATGGGGATTATGGGCGCATTTTCTGCAATTGTGCCTTTGACGAAGTTTTTGATTTCTTCGTAGCTTTTGCGTGCTCTTTTTTCGTCGACGATGTCGATTTTGCTTTGCACGATGATTAGGTTTTTTATGCCGATGACTTCGGCTGCTGCCAAGTGCTCGCGTGTTTGCGGTTGCGGGCATGGTTCGTCAGCGGCTATTACGAGGATTGCGCCGTCCATTATAGCGGCTCCTGAAAGCATCGTTGCCATCAGCGCTTCATGTCCTGGAGCGTCTACGAAGCTTACGGCTCGGACGAAAACTGCTTTTGAGGCGCAGTTTGGGCAGATGGGCTTGGTGGAGTAGTTTTTTGGGGTTTCGCATTTTGGGCATTTGTAGATGGGCATGTCTGCGTAGCCTAGTTTTATTGTTATGCCGCGTTTGAGTTCTTCGCTGTGTCGTGAAGCCCAGACGCCTGTTAAGGCTTGCACTAGGGTGGTTTTGCCGTGGTCTACGTGGCCTATGGTGCCGATGTTTACTTGTGGTTGTTTGGGTAGGGCTTTGTTTTCGCTGCTCATGCTTTTTTCTGTTCCGTAAATATTTGTTGATTTAGTGAAGGATTAAATGATGGAAGTTAATAAGTCTTAACGCTCTGGGCGCGCCAAGTGCTATTCGCTTTTTCTGTTGTGCTTGGCAATCTTTTTTGCATTTACAAAAAAAGAAAAAGAGAGACTATTATTGACCTGTGGCTATAACTGTGTAGGTGTCTCCTTCAGCTGCTGTGTTGACGAATCCGTTGCCGTTGGTGTCTTCCCACTTAATTATTATCCATGTGTAGGGGTAGGAGCCGATGTTTGGGTAGATTTCGGTGTCGAAGTATTTTCCTGCTGCGTATGTGCCTTTCCATCCGAATCCGTAGCAGAGTAGTATGTATCTGCCGTCGCCGTCGCGGTACACTTCGATGAGGAACATGTCCATATTGTTGTTTATCACAGATAACGGCAGGCTTGCCCCAGATATGCTTGTTCCGTCTCCGTGCTGGAAGTAGAACATTCCGGCATCGGCGTAGAATTTCAGCGGGGCTCTGTTGGAAGGTGGAGTTGTGCCGCTTTCAGCGTACGCTACCACAGGGTTCACGAGAGGACCACCAAAGCTTACCACTCCTGCTCGTTCAGCACCCATAGGTTTTCCAGATGATTGGTCGACGAACTCGCTGTCTGTGTCTGTTCCTTCAGTGACGGTTTCGAGTTTTGTGTAGATGAACGCTGAAGCTGTCCAGTCGCTAACCATTGCCGGAGAGCAACCGAGAGGCTTGGATGTTTCATTTGAAGGATAAATCATTCGTACGTTGTTATGTTTGAAGAGACTATCAAAGTCGCAGATATAAGGTGAGCCAAAACAGTAAAATTCGCCGTACCATGAGCCTATGTAGACTTTGCCATCGGCGACAGCAGGAGAAGAATCAATGTAGTTGCCTGTTGTGTAGCTCCATATGTATGTGCCGTCTGCAGCATCCAAACAGTAAACATTGGTGTCCATTGAGCCCACGTAAACCTTACCATCGGCGACAACAGGAGAAGACTCCACATCGTTGCCTGTTGTGTAACTCCATATGAATGCACCGTCTGCAGCATTCAAACAGTAAACCTTGTCGTCAGTTGAGCCTACGTAAACCTTACCATCGACAACAGCAGGAGAAGAAAATCCCATGTCTGAGCTGCCCGTGGTTGTGTAACTCCATATGTATGTGCCGTCTGCAGCATCCAAACAGTAAACCTTGAAGTCACCTGAGCCTACGTAAACTTTGCCGTTGACAACAGCAGGAGAAGAATGAACGGAACCGCTGGTGTTGTAGCTCCATATGTATGCACCTGTTTCAGCGTTCAGGCAGTACACCTTCGTGTCCTCTGAGCCCACGTAGACTTTGCCGTCGGCAACAGCAGGAGAAGAAAACCATATGGTCGCGCCTGTTGTGTAGTTCCAAATGAACGCGCCTGTTGCAGCATTCAGGCAGTAAACGTTGCCGCCCCCTGTGCATAAATAAATTTTGCCATCAGCAATTACAGGAGAAGAAAACATGACGGGGTTGCTGGTTGTGTAGTTCCATATAGAAACGCCAGTTAAAGCATTCAGGCAATACACCTTGCCATCATTTGAGCATGCATAGACCTTGCCATCAGCAACAACAGGAGAAGAAACCATGTCAGTGCCGCCAGTGTCGTAACCCCAAATGGACGCGCCCGTAACAGCATCCCCACATAAAACACTGCCAACAGTAACATAATCCAATGCGCCGTACCATGAACACAGATAGATTTTGCCGTCGGCAACTGCAGGAGAAAACACGATGCCGCCGCTTGGAGAACTCCATAAGGTTTGATTTGTGTCTGGGGCGGTGGATGTTGAGTATCCGCTGTGCTGTGGGTCATGGCGAAACATTGGCCAGTTATCAGTTCCCGCTGCACATTGCACGATGGGAGCCTTAAGCCACAAGAAAGAAAAAATAAGAACGATAAGCAACAAACTTGAACAAAAACTCTTAACCCAATTAGAACGGGACACGCGCCTATTCAAGCTATTTCCCTCACAACACAATTAATCTCTTCGGGTAATTATTTTTTACGGAACAAGCCTCTTAATCTTCTGGAAACAATGAACCGTGAAAAACAAACTTATCAAACGCCAAAGACAGCAACTTTGTTGCATTGAGATGATAGTGAGACATGCCGTGCTGAAGGGCTTGTTTGCCAGTGCCTGCTGTGGGACTACGGTTTACTTCAAAAAGCGCAATCACTTATTCGGAAAACAGTAAACACATATGTAGCAGTCAGCGTAACCGCTTGTGCGGCTATGCCTCTTTTTTAGGTTGTTCCGTTTTGCTTTCAGCGGACTTTTTCGGTTTTTCAACAATTTTAGCGTTAACCTGAACAATTTCGTCTGTTATCACGTTTCCCCGCACTGCCTTCCGTTTCCTTTCGCCTTTGTTGTGCGGGTTAAATCCGACTCCGCCGCTTAACACAACGCGCCTACGTACTCCGCCGTGAACGCTGGGGCGCATGGGCACGCCGTCTTTGTCCGAGCCGCCTACTATCTTCACTTTATGCGCGGGTAAATCCATTATGGCGCCGTCTATTACTTCACCGATTTTTCTCCCAATAAGCGGAGTGGCGCGTGATTCTTCAAGCTCAACCACTTTTGAAGTTCCTGTTTCAGGGTCGGACACAATTACCTTGAACTTAGCCATTTAATGGTTAACTCTCCAGCGCAGTAAGAAATTAAGCATCTCTCTATTAAGGATTTATCAACAAACAGCCACATCTAGATAAAACGCGGAATTATTCAGGTAAAAGAAGAGAACTATAAGCAAAAAGGGTAAAGCTATGTCTTTTTGGTGGATTCCAATGCTTTTCTGAGTTCTTCTGCCTTGTCGGTTCTTTCCCACTTGAAGTCTGGGTCATCTCTGCCGAAATGCCCAAACACCGCTGTCTTCCTGTAAATCGGCCTGAGAAGCTGCAACTGTTCAATAACGGCTTTAGGTCGCATGTCAAAATGCTTTTTCACCAACTCCAGAATCTCGTCATCAGGCAACTTTCCCGTGCCAGACGTGTTCACAAACACGGAGATTGGATGCGCTACGCCAATGGCATAGGATATTTGAATCTCACATTCATCCGCTAAACCCGCAGCAACAATGTTCTTGGCGATGTACCGCGCCATATAGCAGCCTGAGCGGTCAACTTTTGACGGGTCTTTCCCCGAAAAGCATCCTCCG
>CAYGYB010000050.1:0-8149 GCA_964354015.1 uncultured Candidatus Bathyarchaeia archaeon | reverse complement strand
TTAGGATTAAAGAAGAGGGTCTGGAACGTTCTGTTCCTTTCATTGATGAAGATGCGGTAACTGCGGCGGTTGAAGCTGGGAAGCTGGCGTTGCTGCACGCTGGAGTGGACAACAAGCTGGTTGGCAAAGTCTACGTGGGCTCAGAATCCAACCCCTACGCTGTCAAGCCCATAGCCGCGAAGGTTGCACAGGTTCTGAAGCTAGGCGAAGAAGACGGAGATGTGCAAGGAGTAGACGCCATTGACACAGAGTTCGCGTGCAAAGCCGCCTCAAGCATGTTCAAAGACGCTGCATCGCTGGTTAACTACCCGCGAGCAGGCATTAAATACGCTATGGTTATTGGCGCGGACAATTCTCAAGCTGCGCCCAGAGGCTGCCCCGGCGGCGAACTAGACTTCTTTGTTGGGTACGGAGGCGCTGCCTTCCTCTTCGGCAAATACGATGTTATCGCTGAGATTGAAGGTTGGTACTCGTGCACTTCGGATACGCCTGATTTTTGGCGCAGGGACGGTGAAGCATATCCTATGCATGGAGGAAGATTTACGGGTGATCCAGCTTACTTTAAGCATGTCAGGAAGGCAGCTTCGCGGCTGATGGAGAGGCTTAACTTGCAGGCAGGTGACGTTGACTATTTTGTTGCGCATCAGCCTAATCCGCAGTTTCCAGTGAAAGTCGCTAAGGAGCTTGGATTTAAGGATGAGCAGTATGCGGTTTCGCTTCAGGTTAAGAATTTCGGCAATACGTATTCTGGGAGTTCGCCTGTGGGTTTAGCCGCGGTGCTGGATGTCGCTAAGCCTGAAGAGCGCATCTTAATCGTAAGCTACGGTTCGGGCGCTGGAAGCGACGCGTACTTGCTTAGGACGACACGTCAGCTGGTTGACAAGCGGCGGAACCAGAAGGTTACTGTAAAGTTTCAAGCTGAAAACCCGTTTGTGGAATACGTGGATTACCCCACTTACAGGCGGCTTAAGTTGGGAATGTAACGAACAGTTAATAAACTGGAACGTTGATGTGATAAAAAAGGAGCCTAACAATATTGTTTGCCGATGATATCCTCAAAGTCTTGTACGCGCCTCATAAAGCATTCAAAAAAATAATTCATGAACCCAAATACTTGGGACCTTTCATTGTGCTGATTATTTTCGTAGTAGCGCAGATCGGCTCCGCTTACGTGGTTGCTTCCAAGTCTTATATTGAACAGACCTTTCCTGCGACTGGCCAAGGCGACGCGTGGACGGAGAACGCCACGTTGTGGCAAGCAAGTCCCGGCGTGACCGTTAGCAATAATACCATTGATTACATGAACAGCACTTACTACGGAAGCACCAGCATTGACTTTTCCGCTTCGAATGTTAGTAGCGTTTGGATGGAAAATAACTGGAACGGCTTGAACGGCTCGGTGAATTGTGGTGCTGATGGTTTCAAGAATGTTTCGTTTAGAATAAAGATAGTTGCGCCTGATGCTAAACCTGAAAACGTGACGCTGTACTTGTATTCGTTGAGTGGCTCAAACTTTCATCGTGACTTATCCAGCTTGTTCTCAAATAGCACGTTTAACGTTTGGAACAACATAACCGTGCCAGTTGGCTCTGAAAGTGGCTGGGTGAGCAGCAGTGCTGAGGCTAACTGGGAAATCGCGGGCATAAAAATGGAATTTACGTGGTCCAGCAATCAAAGCGTAGATTTACGGGTTGACGGCCTATTCTTCAGAGGTATATTCAAAGACCCCCTTGAAATGTATGGCGTTTCGTACCTTGCCTCTTCAGCGTTGAATGCCGTTACACCGTTTCTTTTCCAATGGCTCTTGCTGACTGGGCTCATTTACGTGATAATTAAGGGGTTAAAGGGCAACGTCGTCTGGAAACCATTAATGGTGGCTGTTGGCTTCGCGTTAGTGGCAATGGTCATTCAGGCAGTCATATTGGCGGTAGTTTACACGACGTTGCCGAAAATTTATTATCCGCTTGAAGTGTTAGCAGGAGTCTCCGGAGAGTTCCAAGTAGCGTACCAAGTCATTTTAGACGCTATAGCCACTGTCTCTCAGATCGGCGGCATCGTTCAGATAGCAGTGTACGTGTGGACCGTTGTTTTGGGCGCCATAATCACCCACGAGATAACAGGTCAGGCGGTTGAAGGTGCGCCTAGTTTGCCGTCGTTCGGGTGGATGAAGAGTATTCTAACGTCAGCTGCAAGTTTCCTGTTGACGCTTTTGATCTTGGGCTTTGTCCTCGGCATATAACGCGTTTGACCAGAAGGGTAGCAGAGAGCGACTGCGCAATGGTTAGCAAGATTTATATTTCTGCAGATGGAAACCTTTAGCCGAAAGCTAATCCGCGACAGAGAGGGAGAAAGTTGAACATTAAGGATTTAAGGAATGGAATGAAGCGCGTCGATGTTGAGGCGCAGGTAACTGAGAAAGGTAACGCCCGTGAAGTAATGTCCAGATTCAAAGATGAAACCTACACCGTGGCAGATGCTGTGATTGCAGACGAGACAGGCAGCATAAAATTGACCTTGTGGAACGAGCAGATAGACCAAGTAAACGTCAACGACAAGATTAAAATAGAGAACGGGTACGTGACAAGCTTCAAGGGTGAAATTCAGCTTAACGCTGGGAAATACGGCAAACTAACAATTCTATAAAGCACATAAACCGAATCCTGCGGGGAAAGAACCCTAAAGTTAAGCCAGAGCTATTTCTTTTTGAAAAACAGCCAATTCTTCGCATCCCTAAGCCTTACCAGCACGTAAGCGCCTTTAAGTTTGGCGCCGTTAATCTCCACGATAAGCTTGTTTTCTTTCCGATCAATCAGCTTGTAAGTTCCCTTGTCCCACATTTCCACCGTGCCTGCGCCGTATTCGCCCTCAGGTATGGTGCCCTCGAAACCCGCGTAGCTTACAGGGTGATCTTCCACCTGCACCGCCAGCCGTTTTACATTGGGCGAAGTTGGCGGTTCTTTGGGGATAGCCCAGCTTTTCAGCACGTCGTCCATTTCTAAACGCAAATCAAAATGCAAGTGCGATGCATCGTGCTTCTGAATCACGTAGATTTTTTCGTCACTCATTTTTAATTCGCCTTTCGGTTAGCTTGTTTTTAAATCGTCAATGAACTCTGATAGGTTCACTGTGCTGAAGCCGTTTTCGTCGCTGAGTCGCTGTTTTGCTGGCGGCTTGCTCAAGTAGAATGGTATTCGCTTAGACAAGCGGTCTTGAAGCGTGGGTTCAAGCTCGTTCTTGTAGAACACGCCTATGGGGATTTTGTCGCCCCATTCTCGTGCCTTGTCCATGGCTGCCACTTTTTTCTGAAAATCTTCCGCCCAGTCGCGCACGTTAGGGTCGAAGCCTGTTTCCTCCAGCTTGTAGAGTCTGGACTGCGGTTTTCCAGTTGCAGGGTCTTTTCGGTCTTCTCCTGCGTACCAGTCTTTAGTGTTTATGTCGTTGTACGTGGGGCACGGCTGCAAGCAGTCAATAAACGCTAAGCCTTTATGCTGGATTCCCTGTTTTATGATTTCCTTCAAGTGCCTAACGTCATAAGCGTAGGATCTTGCCACGAAAGTGTATCCTGAAACAAGCGCCAGTGCAATGGGGTTCACGGCTTCGTTGATGTTTGGTTTGGGAAGAGACTTCGTTTGCAAATCGCGCTTTAGCGTTGGTGACGCTTGTCCCTTTGTTAACCCGTAAACGCCGTTGTTGTGAATGATGTATGTCATGTCCAAGTTTCTTCTTCCCGCGTTAACAAAGTGCCCCGCGCCGATTCCAAGACCATCACCGTCTCCGCCGATGGCTAAAACTTCCAAATCGGGGTTTGCCACTTTGATGCCCAAGGCGAAGGGCAGCGTTCTTCCGTGAAGTGTATGCACGCCGTAAGCTTTGACGTTGTGGGCTTCTTTTCCTGAGCAGCCTATGCCTGAGACTATTACGATTTGGTGTGGTTCTAAGCCTAATTCTGCAAACGCCATGTGCAAAGCGTTCATTATGCCGAAGTCGCCGCAGCCTGGGCACCAGTCCGCATAGACATCTGCTACTCTGAAATCTGATGGTTTAAGACCCATAAGTCAACACCTGCCTTTCAGGCGCTTTATCGGTTACTATAGCCTTAAGCGCGTTATACACTTCTGTGGTAGTCATGGGTCGCCCAGTGTATTTTAGGATGTGGAAGTTGGGGGCGATTCCCGTTTTCTCTTTTATTATCCCGCCCAACTGACCTGAATAATTGTCCTCGATGTCTATTATGCGCTTTTTGTCTTCCAACGCCTTTTTCACGCGGTCAACGGGCAACGGATGTATCATGCGCACCTGCATGAAGCCTACGCTGAAGCCTTCGTCTTTTAGCATGTTAAGCGATTCGATTATGGCTCCTTTAGGTGAACCCCAGCTAACCACTATGTTCTCGGCGTCTTGGTCTCCGAAGAAATTCAGTTTCTCTTCAATAGGCACTTCCTTCTCGACCAGTTCAAGCTTCTTCATTCGCTTCTCAACCATTAACCTTCGGTTTGCGGGTTCCTCGCTGATGTGACCAGTCTCATTATGCTCATCACCAGTGTACCAGTGCACGCCGTTTCTTGTGCCCAACACCACTCTAGGCGAGAGCCCAGATTCTGTAAAACGGAAACGCCTGTACTCTTGACCCTCAAGCTCTTTTTCCGTGAGCATCATGCCTCGCTCAATTTTGAATTCGCCATAATCGAAGATGGGGTACGTCTGAGAACAATTTGCCATGGCTTTATCAAGCAGGTGGATAACGGGCATCTGGTATTTCTCGGCAAGGTTGAACACTTTTGCCGCGTCATAGAAGCATTCCTTAATGTCGCCTGACGCAAGTATTATCCTAGGGAATTCGCCGTGACCTGCGTACATGGCAAATCGCAAGTCAGCCTGTCCATGCCGCGTGGGCAAACCTGTGGCTGGAGCACCCCGTTGATAATAAGTTATCACCAGAGGAACTTCGCTGTTTCCTGCCCAACTTAAGCCTTCAACCATCAGCGAAAAGCCAGGTCCAGAAGTTGAGGTTGCTGCTCGCGCGCCAGCTAAGGCAGCGCCTGATGCGGAGTTTACGGCTGCGATTTCATCTTCAGTTTGAAGTACGATTATGGCTTCGTCTTCTCCGTTTGTTTTCAGGATTTCGTGAGCTTCCAAGTATTCGCTTTCGTCAGCTGCTGGCGTAATCGGGTAGTATGTTTGCACTCTGCAGCCGCCTAAGACTTTGCCCATGGCAACTGCCTGATTGCCCGTAAGAAAAATGCGTTCCTCATCAACATCGGTCTTTTCAAGCCTATGCTTAAAGTTGTCTTTGAAGTTTTCATCTGCATAATCATATGCGTGGCTCAGGGCTGTTATGTTCATGTTGGCGATTTTTTCGGAGAAAGTTGACCGCACAGCTTTTTCCACAAGGGTTCTGTCATACTTGAAAAGCGCAAAGGAGACACCTATCGTCAAAACGTTTATCATTCGCGTAATCTTGCTTATTTGTTCTATCCCCAGTTTTTCTCCAATTTGGTTAAGCAAAGCCAGGTAGGGAACAGGGAAAACATGAATGTTTTTCTGCTTTGCATAGTCAAGAAAGTCCTTCAGGGTTTCGCCAACGTTGTTGGCATTCATGAACTTGACGAGTTCGTCTTTGAACTCTAGAGGCAACGTCGGTATACCCAACACTTTAGTACTCAGCTGCTGCGAGTCTACGATTACGCCGCCTTCAGAGACTACTTCCTGCATGTGCCTCACAGCGGTTTCAGCGTCAAAAGCCGCCAGCAAATCCACATCATTTATGTTGGCTAGCGTTTCCCGTTGCGATATGCGCAGGTGAAAGTAACTGTGAAGACCCTTAATGTTGGAGTGATACTCGCGTCTTCCAAACACGTAAAGGCCGCCATAGCCGCATGCCTTTCCAAGAATGTTTGCTGCAGTGTCCACGCCGCTTCCTTGTGGTCCACCTGCCATCCAATTTATACTGTCAATTACCATGTTTTCACAACCGAATAAATGGTGGGCGAAGAATGATGTTTAGCCGCCTGTGGCTTTGCCGTCGCCTATGCAGCAGTCGCAGCCTGCGCTCTCACCGCAGTACGGGCAAACACACGTGCAGTCATCAATGAAGTTGCCGCAGTTGTCGCAACGAGGCGCATACTCTTCTTCCTCTTTCATTCAATTCGCCTCTGCTATATTTCACTAGCAACAGCTCCCGAATTAAGCTTTCGGAAAATCTGATGTCAACATTTTTAGGACAGGAGGACAACCTAGAAGAGGTGGTCGTCAATTTCAAACAGTGTAACTTCTGGATCAGCCGAAAAAGAAACAGTCAACAAAGAGATATTTGAAAGCCTTAGTTTCCTCTTTGAATGGATTGAAAATAAGTTAAAGGAGAGCCAGATAAGGAAATGGGATGAAAAAACCTTAGAGATGCTTGTTGATACTATAACTGAACCAGACGACTGGTTTGTAGAAGCGATAGCGGTTGGTGATCCGACTTTTGATCAGATACATGATCTAGTTAAAAAATCGTTCAAAGAGAAAAAAATTGATGATGATCTAAGACAACTCTATGAGAAGAGAAGAACTGAAAGGCTACATATTATTGAGAAATTAATAGAAAAGTACGAAGAATCAACTTTTGGCGCAAAGAAAGTACATCAACTTCGTGTCTTACGCGCAACACCCGAAAAGGCTGCAATAGCGCAAAAATTGGAAACACATGCTAGACAGGTAGCCCTTTCTAAACCAAATCGAAAAAAAGCGTTGGAAGATCTGAATCGCCTCCTAGTGGCGAGGGCTATGGTCAAGGATAAAGCCTTTTCTTTTTCTATGAATGATTTTGACAGAACGATTGACGGAAAAAAGCCAATTCTTGGAATCAGCTATAAGATTTGGAAACCAGACCTAATGCATCAAATCTACACCTTTGAAGATGAATATCAAAACTTCCCACTAAAGTGGCTAGGCTCCAAATTTACCGTTTGGCAATACGAGTACCTGTACCAGAAGTGGAAAGAAGGGCACAATCTCGAGAACCTGTTGGAGAAATTCTATGATAAGGAAGATTCATTTAAGTCCTTGAGGACAGCATGCAAATCTAACCCTTACGAGCTTCGACGAATCCCCCTTGTGGAAGAGATTATTAGAAATTACCAAGACAATCGGTATGCTTCGACTGTGGCATTTGCGCTCACGCAAATCGAAGGGGCTATTTGGGATATAGCAATTACGTTGCATAACATAGGTGTTGAGACGATTTTTAACAAAAGCAAAATAGGATTTGAAGAACATCGAAGTTTCAAACTAATAAATGAGAAGGGGGTCTTGATAGATACGGAGCCCACAGTAGGACTACTTGTTCGTTGTACACAGCTCAAAAAATATATCTACGCACCCTTCTTGGATTACTGTGCTCAAGAATTGTTCAAAGAGCGAAACCCAATTCTTCACGGTAGGAAAACAACTTTCGGAACCAAGATTGAAGCAAATAAGAAACTTCTAGCTCTGGAAATGATGCTTTCTACCCTGCAAGAGCTTCTCGTTAATAACGCAGATATTTTTTTGCGACATGTTTTGAGAAAAGATTTTGAGAAATTCGAGCAAAGTCTCAAAGAGGGCAACTCCAAAGAAGCATTTGAAACGTTACGTAACGTTATTGAAAAATCGAAGAATAACACTAATGAATAATTTGGGTCTGTTTAATCTCTAACTTTTGATCATTCAAGAATAGATTACACAACAGTTCAACCCATGTTTCATGCCTCATTTATGGAATTAATAATCGAATAGTTGGTGAATTTGTAAATTTCGCTATGCTTCTTATACGCTTGCGCGTCTCTTCAGTTTTCAGTGAAAAACCAGAGAAACAGCTCAAACTGCAACATGGGATATTCCACTAAAGCCCAACGCACAGGAAAACCAGCATATTTGGAGCCTAATAGAAATAGCATGCAGAAACCTATAGAGGGTCTATCCACAGGCTAATTACACAGCGCCACGAAAGCCAATCGAGCTAAACTCTCGCAAGTTCATCTGCAACATTCGCAACTGCAGCTACTGCCTTGTCTATGTGTTCCTTCTCGATTCCTCTGTGCGTCACCATCCGCACCTTGCTCTTGGCGTTCGTCAAGGCAAGAACGCCTTTTGTCTTCAGCTTCGAAAGAAACACTTCATCCGCAAT